>CAZYFC010000045.1:0-10232 GCA_964646715.1 uncultured Lachnospiraceae bacterium | reverse complement strand
AGGCATAAGGGCTGTTGGGCTCTGAGTGGCAGTTTGTTTCTGCAATTTGAGTGGTACCGCGGGATCATCCCGTCTCAAAGATCTCTTTGGGGCGGTTTTTTTATTGCCGCACCGACAATTCCTTCGATTTCAGAAAGGCGTAAAATGATGAAAAAGACGATGACAGGTCTTGATTACAAGATCATGGAGATGGCTCGCCGTATTCGCGAGCTTCGTAAGATCATGGGTATGACTCCTGCAGAGATGGCGTCGAAGACGGACGTTTCGCTTGAAGAATATCTTCGCTGTGAAAACGGCGAAGGGGATCTGAACTTTGCGTTTATCTACCGTTGTGCGCTTGCCTTCGGCGTCAACGTAACCGATATTATCGAGGGCTACAGCCCGACGCTGAAGTCCTATACCGTCACAAGGTCGGGCGCGGGACAGGAGATCGCCAACGCACACGGCATGACCTATTATAACCTCGCGTATGCCTTTCAGAATCGCATTGCCGAGCCTCTTTACGTGCGCGCAGCCTACGACCCGGCCGCCGAGCAGAAGGATATTGAGCTTACCACCCATAGTGGTCAGGAATTTGACCTCGTGCTTGAGGGACATTTGCTCGTGCAGATCGGTGAGCATCGCGAGCTGCTCGCTCCGGGTGACAGCATCTACTTCGACTCCTCGACACCGCATGGCATGATCGCGGTGCAGGGAAAAGACTGTGTCTTCTACGCGATCGTGCTCAACCCATCGGGTGAGCCGATCGACGAGTTCTCGCCTATCGGCAAGCTTGCTGAGCCTGTTGCGATGAAGAAGGACAACGAGGATAGGATCTATCAGAAATTTATCGACGTGGAGGAAAACGACGACGGCACGCCGATCTCGATCACCTTCAAGAACACCGAGCATTTTAACTTCGCCTTCGATATTGTGGACGCGCTTTCGGATACGAAGCCTGATAAGCTTGCTATGCTTCACGTTTCAAAAGACAAGACCGAGCGCCGCCTGACTTTTTGCGATATGCGCCGCGGCTCGTCACAGTGTGCCAATTATTTCAAGTCGCTCGGCATCAAAAAAGGTGACCGCGTCATGCTCGTTATGAAGCGTCACTATCAGTTCTGGTATGCCATTCTCGGCCTCAATAAGCTCGGCGCGATCGCCATTCCCGCCAGCAATCAGCTTCAGGAGCACGATTTCGAATACCGTTTTCAGTCGGCGGGCGTGTGCGCCATTATCTGCACCTCCGACGGTGACGTGGCAGAGCAGGCGGAAATGGCGGCAAAGCATTGTCCTGAGCTTGAACACAAGATCCTCGTGGGCGCCCGACGCGAGGGCTGGCGCTCCTTCGACGAAGAATATACCCTTTACAGCACGCACTTTAAAAGAGGCGAGGATGCCCCCGGCGGCGACGACCTTATGCTGATGTTCTTTACCTCAGGCACGTCGGGCTATCCCAAGATCGCTGCTCATAATTACAAATACGCGCTCGGTCACTTCCATACCGCGAAATATTGGCATAACGTCGACCCGGACGGCCTGCACCTCACGATCTCCGACACCGGTTGGGCAAAGGCGATGTGGGGTAAGCTCTACGGACAGTGGCTTTGCGAGGCGGCGACTTTTGTGTACGATTTTGACCGATTCGACGCCGCTGAGATCCTGCCGATGTTCAAGAAATACGGTATCACCACCTTCTGTGCGCCGCCCACCATGCTACGCATGATGATCAAGCAGGACCTTTCGAAATACGATTTTTCCACCGTGCGTCACATGACGACTGCGGGCGAAGCCTTGAATCCCGAGGTTTACCGTCAGTTTGAAAGGCTGACGGGACTTAGGATCCTTGAAGGCTTTGGTCAGTCGGAAAGCACGATGATGATCGGCAATATGACCGGTGCGCCGCATAAGATCGGCTCGATGGGCAAGCCTGCGCCGATCTACGATGTTTCACTCATGGATGCCGAGGGCAATCTTGTGCCGGCAGGCGGTCACGGTGAGATCGTGGTCAAGGTTAAAAACGGTACGCCCTGCGGCCTTTTTGCGGGCTATTTCGGTGATCCCGATAAGACGGCGGAGGTGCTTTACGATGGCTACTACCACACCGGAGACGTTGCGTGGTGCGATGAGGACGGTTTCTATTGGTACGTTGGACGCGTGGACGATGTGATCAAGTCCTCGGGCTATCGCATCGGACCCTTTGAGATCGAAAGCGTGATCATGGAGTTGCCTTACGTTCTGGAATGCGGCGTGTCTGCAGCCCCTGACGAGGTGCGCGGTCAGGTGGTCAAGGCGAGCATTGTACTCGTGCCGGGTACCGAAGAGAGCGAGGCGCTGAAGAAGGAGATCCAAACTTACGTTAAGGAGAAGACGGCACCGTATAAGTATCCGAGGATCGTCGTGTTCCGCGAGAGTCTGCCCAAGACCTCAAGCGGTAAGATCCAAAGAAACAAGCTGTAAATCCCTTTGCCAAAGACTGTTTGTTCTGATCGTTTTGCTTGTTGTGGGGTGTGACGATGCGACTGAAAGAACATCGGAGGATATCGGCGAAACGACCGAAAGCGCATCGCATAAACGAAAAAACGAAGAGCATGCGGCAAAAAGCCGCATGCTCTTCGTTTTTATATAGGGGTGGCAAATCAATAAGCGGCCGTCAGATTATCCTCGGTGAGGGTGCAGGTGAAGACGACCTCCTCGCCGTTTCGCAGGACGGTGAGCGTTACCGTATCGCCTACGCGGGCATCCAGCATGGTGTCGACCAGCTCGTATTGGCGGCGGATCAGCTTTTCCTCGTTGTCACCGAGCTTGATCTTATGGAGGATATCACCGACCTCAATAACGCCTTTGGCGATCGAGGTGTCGCTGACATTCTGGATCGCGACGGTGTCGTAGAGGGTGATCGTACCGTTCTCCGCGTTATACTCTGCGCGCGTATCTACCGTGACGACGGTAATACCGATGAGGCATTTGAGCGGTGTTTTGTTGTCCTTGCCATCGCAGTTGTCGATAATATTGCGTGCAACGCCGATCGCGATATTCGAGGGAATGGCGTAACCGATATTCTCTACGTCCGACTGCTTGACCTTGGCATTGACGATGCCGATCAGTTCTCCTGTGGCGTTGAAGAGTCCACCGCCGCTGTTGCCCGAGTTGACCGCCGTGTCAATGCGCATGACACGCTGTGTGACAGACGTGACGTTATCGACTGCCGTCATGGTGATGCTTTCCGACTCGATACTGACGACGCCCGACGTGACCGAGATGCCGAGTCCCTCGGCGTTACCGATGGCAATGGCCGTCGTGCCGACCGTGACGTCGGTCGAATCGGCGATCTTGATCTCCATGGCGTCGGAGTTTTTGAGTCTTGCGTCATTCGATATCTTCAGAACGGCGATGTCATAGGTCATTGAGCCGCCGACGTACTCCGCCTTGATGCCGGTATTATCCATATCGTAGGTGCCGTCGAAAAACATGCCGTAGAGATAGACACGGATATTGCCGCTGATCTTGCTTTCACTCGTTGCACTATTGCTGTATATAACGTGGTAGTTCGTGATGATATAGGCATTGCCGTTTGCTTTGTCCATATCGTAGATCACGCCGGAACCTGCCGAGTAGACGGTTGAAGTGTTGCGCTCAAACGAGCAGTAGATGGCTACTGAGGCGAGAAGCGCTTCGTTGATGCGGCGCACGTCGGTGCTTGACGAAGCTGAGCCGTTTGTGCCGTTAATGCCATCCTTGCCGTTAATGCCATTCTCGCCCTTCAGAGAGGCAAGCCACTCCTCTTCGCTGCCCTCAAAGCCGTTCTGCAAGGCGATCTCGTATGCCGACATGCCGTTGGCACCGTCAACACCGTCCTTGCCCATGCAGGCGGTAAAGGCTAAAAGCGACAGAAGGAGAAGCGAAAGAATGAGGATGAATGCGGGAATGGTTCTCCGGATTATCTTACGTTTCATTCGAGGTACGTTCCATTTCTTTGTATTTCAGAATAAAGAGTTTATGCGGCTGAGGGAGAAAAGAGGAAGCTCTCTTCAAGGGGCTTAAGCTGTTTTGGACAAAAGGGGTCAAGGTCATCCTTTGAGAAGTCTCCGTCTTCCTCAAAACATTTCGGCAGGAAGAGATAAAGCGGGTCGGTTTTGCTGAGTGTCTCGCCTTTTGTCGTGCGCTGTTCTACCGTTATCTCGGTTGAGTCGTCACCCTTGTCAATTTCAATCGAAAGCGTCGAGTTGTCGATAAAGACCGTCTCGACCTTTCTGCCGTCCAGACAGACGACGCTGTAGGGCGTGAAATTCTCGCCGTAGACGAAGAGCGTATTGCCGAGTACCTCATAGCTGCTGAGCAGGATCGGCCTCGTGCCGAGCGTCATATCGTCTACCTTGGCAGGGGGATTCCCGCCGCCGTAGACGTAACGCTCGCCGTAGAGCATATCGTATTCAATGAGAAGCAATTTATCGAGATAATTTTCGTCCTTGCCCGAGGTACTCCATAGCTTGTTCACAATGCCGTCGACGTTGCCGATCATCTGCATGACGGCAGGATATAGCTCATAGGAATACAGATCGCCGAGGTCAGCGTCTTCTTCAATGCCGTAGTTCGAGAGGATCAGATATTCTGTCTCAAAGATGCCTCCCTGTGAGAGCATATCGCTGCTGATCGAGAGGGAGGGAAGGTGGTCTCCGTAGAAAACGAGCACCGTGGGCTCATCATAGGAAAGGACTTCTTCGGCAAGCGCGCCGACGAAGGCATCCATTTCGTGGATCTGTTTCAGGTAGTAATTGTATTTCGAGATCAGCTCTACGTCTTCAAGGCCTGCGGTAACGTGTACGTCGCCTTCCTCACAGACGTAGTCAGTGGGGTATTTGCCGTGTCCCTGCACCGAAACGGCAAACACGAAATCCTGCCCTTCGGTGCTTTCCATGATGCTGAATATCTCCGGTATCAGGATCATATCCTTTGCCCATTGGGTGTCGTTATACTCGGGAGAGAGCATGTATTCAAGAGGCGTGAAGGAGGAGAAGCCGAGATTTTTGTATATCTCGTCTCTACCGTAAAACGTACCTTGATGGTTATGGATGGCGTGTGCCGTATAGCCTCTCTCGGCAAGGGTATACGCGATTGTCTCACAGGTCTCGTCCTTGAGGATTGATTTATAGGGATATTCGCCCGGGCCAAAATGGTTGACGCTTATGCCCGACAGCACCTCAAATTCGGTGTTGACCGTACCGGCACCGATGACGGGGACGGTGAGCAGGCCGCTTGCATAGGCTTGTTTCAGGGCAGTCAGGTTTGGAAGGGGATCCTTTGAATAGCTGATGCCTTCAAGACGCTGTACGTCAAAGAACGATTCGAGCTGAACGAAAATGACGTTGGGCGTTTCTTCCTTTTCTTCGGGTGTGTTTGCTTCGATCTCGGTAAGGATTGAGTCGATCGCCTCTTTTTCATAGTTATCCGGCTTGTCAATGCCTTTGTCAAAAAGACTCAGGGAGAAGCAGTAAGCAAAGCCATACTGTTTGTAAGCGTTGGCAATGTTGGGAAAGGTGTTGCTGAGTGTTTCGGTTTTGTAGCCGGCGGTAAAGATGGTTACACCGAGAAGCAGTGTTGCCGCGATCGATATGCCGCACCGCCTGAACTCGCGTGATACTTTGGGCAACTTGATGAAAAGAAGCAGGATGACGGCAAGGGCGGCGACGATCAAAAACGAGATGAGGATGATCTGGAGGGGTGTTAGATAGATCTCGATGATGGTGAAGACGTTGGTGAGGATCGAGAAGTCAACTGCTGTCAAGGGGGTGACGCGGAAGGAAAGCAGGATAAACTGCGTGACACCGAGTCCTAACCAGATCGCCGAAACGAGGCTGACGATCGCCACGCGGCGTTTTAAGAGCAGCGTGGGGAGGATCGTTGTGAGGACGATGGCGTAGTTTGCAAGGAAAGCCAAGGGGGATCTGAAGGGGAAAAGCAAGCCTTCAACGAAGGAGCGGCGTGCAAAGCACTCTACAGTTGTCAGGAGGATGAGCCCCAGAAGAAAATAGAAATAGAGTCTGTGAATGTCAAGTGCGGCGTGCAGAATACGCTTGACGAGGCTGTTCTTGGCGGCACTCTTTAGAGGCGGTTCATCGCTTGGCGCGTCTTGCTCTTTCTGACATCGCGTAAAGATTTTATAAAATAAGCGTTTCATTTCAATTCCTTTTTATTGCGGTAATGACCGTGTCTCGTTCTGATTATGGGGCGTGATCGGTTAAAACATAAATCCAATTTAATATGATATCATATTATCATTTTTTTGTCAAGCGCTTTTGACCCTATGGGGGAATAAAAGGGAAAAGAGCAGCCAGAGCGAGAGGAAAAAGAGGGATGGAGAAAAGTCGCAAAAGAGCATAAGATAGCCCGATGCCGTCCAGAGAAGGAGCGAAAAGACCAGGGTGATGCTTCGTGCAAGGGTATAGGCAATTTCCTCGGGTAAAATGGCGGAGAGGCAAAAAAGAAGCGCCTTGCCGCCGTCAAGCGGTAGGGCGGGGAGCAGATTGAAGATTGAGATGAAAAGGCTGATCTCGCCGAACAGCCAAAGGGAATCCTCAGCTTGACGCACGAGCAGATAGCAGATGATCCCGACTGCAGGCCCCGACAGCGCGATAGCTGTTTTCGCGGCAAGGGATTCGGGTAGCTTTGCCCGTAGGGTGAGCCCAAAGGGACTGAAGGAAGCGCCGCAGAGCTTGCCTTTTAACAGAAGGATCGCCACGATATGACCGAGTTCATGCAGGAGAACGGCAAAAAGAAAGGGTAAAAGCATGCAGGGAGAAGCACCTCTTTTTTTTGCATCTATATGCAGGATGAAGAGAAAAAAGAAGGGGCTGTCTCAAATGCATTTTTTAAGAGCGTTTGAGGCAGCCTCTTCTTGGTAGGCTATGCTTTGTCAATTCCATTCTTTGCCGACGCCTGCGTCCTTGATCGCGGTGGCGTAGTCGTCAGCCGTGCCTTGTGCGTTCATTTCGTCAAACAGCCACATGAAGCCGCCGCTTGCGATGTTCTGATACTGCTTCAGCGTGGAGGTGACCTGCGCGGGTGTTTTTTCGGCGTTATAGTAGCCGAGCACGAGGGCGGATTTGGGGAAGAGACGTGCCCATTCGGTGGGATTGTTGTACGCGCCGCCGACGTAGCACTGCAGGTAGATGCGGTCGACGTTTTCTGCACCGCCGAGACGGTTAAAGGTCTGCTGCCAATAGCTTTTGTTGGTATAGGGGCAGAAGGTGACCTTTACGCCGAGATCAAGACACATTTCGCCAAAGGCGACAGACGAATCAACGTCATAGCAGGACTCGTCGTCATAGTTGATGGCATCAGCTCCCGCGCCCTCGATCAGTGCTTTGAAGTTCCTATAGAGGATGGAATCCTCGCCCGTGCCTTCCTTGGCAATGAGGTCGCGGATATTCTCAAAGTCAGTGCAGCCCCAGCCGCCTATGCTGAGCTCGATCCTCGTGATGTTGGTGCAGGTCTTATTGATGTAGTCCCAGGTGCGGGTGATCGAGTTGGAGACGAGCGCACCGTCCTTTACGACGGGAACGTCGTTCATAACGAGATCACCGTTTTCGTGAACATGTACCGACCAGAGCATGAGGGTGTTATAGTCGGAATTTTTGATGACCTGACCGACAGAAATGCCGCCTGTCGTGAAAGGTCCGCCACCGAATACGGCGTTGATCCATTCGGGAGAGGCTTCGGTGGTCTCTTCGACTGTTGTGGTCTCTTCGGCGGTGGTTTCTTCCGCCGTGGTGGTCTCTTCTGCAGTCGTGGTCTCTTCGGCGGTGGTTTCTTCAGCCGTGGTCTCGGCAGGGTCGCCGCAGGCCGTGAATGCAAGCGTGAAAACAAGCAGGAGTGCAAGCAGGGTGATGATAGGCAGATAACGGAAATGCTTCATGTATCTACGTTCCTTTCGTTTTTCTTGAAAAACTGCTCCCGACGCTTGGAATAGTGAAGGGAGCAGTTGGATATTGACTTACAGCTTGGAAACGATGTCGGCGGTGTCCTGTGCGATGACGAGCTCCTCGTTCGTGGGGATCAGGTAGACGAGTACCTTGGAGTTTTCGGTGGAGAGCTTCACGATATCGGACTGACGGAGCATCTTTGCATTCAGCTCTTTGTCGATCTCAACGCCGAAGTAGCTGAGGTTATCGCAGACCTTCTCGCGGAGTCTCGGATTGTTTTCGCCAAGGCCTGCGGTGAAGACGATGGCGTCAAGGCCGTCCATGGCGGCGGTGTACGCACCGATGTACTTCTTGATCTGATAGAAGAGCACCTTGGAGGCGAGGTCGCAGTTCTGATAGTTGGGGTCGGAGGGCCCGCGCTCGATGGTGGCTTCAATGTCACGGGAGTCGGTATAGCCGGTCGTGCCGAGGAAACCGCATTTCTTGTTCATGTAGTTGCTCATCTCGTCGGGCGTGAGGTTCAGCTTGGTCATGAGATAGGGGACGATGGCAGGATCGATAGAGCCGCAACGCGTGCCCATTTCCACACCGTCAAGAGGTGTGAAGCCCATCGAGGTGTCGATACACTTACCGTCCTTGACAGCAGAGATCGAAGAACCGTTGCCGAGGTGGCAGGTGACGATCTTTGTGCCCTCAACCTTGCCCATGATCTCGCACATTACGCGGGATACGAAGCGGTGAGATGTACCGTGTGCGCCGTAGCGGCGAACCTTGTAGGTGTCGAAGACCTCCTTGGTGATGGGGTAGTAGTAGGCCTCCTCGGGCATTGTCTGATGGAAGGCAGTGTCGAATACGAGAACCTGAGGTACGTTCGGCATGACCTCGGTGCATCCGCTGATGCCCATCAGGTGCGCGCCTGTGTGAAGGGGTGCGAAGTCGCGGCAAAGCTCGAGCTTTTCAAGTACTTCGGGGGTGACGAGGCAGCTTTCGGAATAGTAAGGCCCGCCGTGCACCACGCGGTGACCGACTGCTTCGATCTCTGCCATATCCTTGATGCATCCCGTCTCGGTATCGGTAAGGGCGGCAACGACATATTTCATGGCAACGGCGTGGTTGGGCATAGCGTATTCATTGACGATCTTTTTGCCTTCGGCGGTCTTGTGCTCGATCACAGAGCCTGCCTGACCGATTCTTTCGCAAATACCTTTTGCCTTCAGTTCGCCGGTGGCGGTTTCAATGAGCTGATACTTGAGGGAGGAAGATCCCGCATTGACAACGAGTACGTTCATTTCTTTCATTTCTCCTGATTGACATTTATTTTTTTCTATGATAGAATATCCTTAACGAAATTATTATAGCGGTTTTGAAAAGCTTTTACAAGAGGTTTCTTTAAAAAAACAGCCTTTTTTTTCAAAGTTTTGGCATTCTCTACGGTGAGGGGAGGGGATCTTCTGGCTATCTGCGGTATCATTGCCGAATATAATCCGTTTCATAACGGACACAAGCGGCAGATCGAAAAGCTGCGCAGGGCGTTTTCCGAGCGTTATCCGGAGGAAGAGATTACGGTGGTCGCTTTAATGAGTGGCAACTTCGTTGAACGGGGCGATCTTGCCATTCTTCCCAAGAGCTACCGCGCCTCTCTCGCGTGCGAAAACGGCGTTGACCTCGTGCTGGAATTGCCCTATCCTTATTCGTGCGCGTGCGCTGAGGTCTTTGCGACGGCAGGCGTCACGATCCTCGATGCCCTTGGTGCAGACTATCTCGTTTTTGGCAGTGAATCGGGGGATATTGCCTCACTTGAAAAAACGGTTGACAATCTTGCCGCACCTTTGTTTGAAGAGACGCTCGGCGCACGGGTGGCATCCTCTCCCGACAAGGCTTATGCGTCACTTCGCGATGACGTTTACCGTGAGCTTTACGGGGAAGACTTGCCGCGCAGAGCCAACGATATTCTCGGCGTGGCGTATCTTTCTGCCATTCGCAGGATCGGCAGTAGGATGCAGCCATACGTCATAAAACGAGAGGGACATGAGACGGCGAGCGCTTCGCGCGTAGCTGCTCTTGCAAAGGATAAGGCTGCTTTAAGCTACCTTGTTCCGGATAATAGTCTTTTAATGCTGGAAGAATGCAAGCTTCTCTCGCTTCATTCCTGCGAACAGGCACTTCTTACCGCCTTGCGCCTTGCCGACCCCACGACGATGCATGAGCTTGCCGATATGCCTGAGGGCTTTGCCTTCCGTCTTGTTGACGCGGCGAAAAAGGCAAAGGATCTGGACTTTTTTAATGATACGGCGACCACCGAGATCTACACCAACGCACGCATTCGCCGTT
>CAZYFC010000044.1:0-10473 GCA_964646715.1 uncultured Lachnospiraceae bacterium | reverse complement strand
CGAGCTTTCCTCTTCACGCACCTCGCATATACGCTTGTTCGACTCGTCAGACTTGGTCAGCATCACGTTGATAATCGAAAGAATCATAAGCGACATGAGGATCTGCATGCCGTAGGTCAGCATCATCTGAAGATGACCCACGCCGATGCTTGAAGCTCCCGTGACGATCAGCTTCGAGCCCATGTACAGTACGAAGACCATGTTGAAATAAAGACAGATGTTCATGAGAGGATTGTTGCAGGCAACGATCCTTTCGGCAAAGGTAAAGTCACGGCGGATATCCTCGGAGGCGTTACCGAACTTCTCCTTTTCGTATTCCTCGCGCGAAAAGCCCTTGACTACGCGCATGCCGCGCACATTTTCCTCGATCGACTCGTTGAGGCGGTCATATTTGCGAAAGACGCGGCGGAAGGCGGGCATTGCCTTGCGGCTGATGAGAAGAAGGCCGAAGATCAGCACGGGAATCACCACGACGAACGCCATAGCAAGCCAGCCGCCGTTCAGAAACGCCATGACAATGGCGAATACAAACATAAGAGGGGCGCGCACCGCGGTGCGGATAAGCATCATGTAAGACATCTGGACGTTGCCAATGTCAGTCGTCATACGCGTGACGAGCGAGGAGGAGGAGAATTTATCGATATTTTCAAACGAATAGGTCTGCACCTTCTCAAACACGTCGTGACGGACGTTTTTGGAAAAGCCTGCCGACGCCTTGGCGCAGGCAAAGCCCGCAATACCGCCGCAGATGAGTGAAAGAACGGCAAGCCCGACGAGCAGAACGCCCTGACGGATCAGCAAATTTAGCTCAGCATTGCCTTCCTGAATGGTGTTGATCAGTTCCGCTGTCACCATGGGAATAAACACCTCGATCACCACCTCGAGAACGATGAAAAAGAGCGTCACAAAGGTTGGTGTCTTGTATTCCCTGACACAGCGAAGAAGCCTTTTGATCATAGGATTCCTTTCCCTCTCGCCGCATTCACGGGCGAGAGCATACTATCACATGTTAACTTCTCCATTATAAAGCTTTATTTCCTTCTTTTTGTGACTTTTTTGTAACCGCATTGTAAATATTAAAACTCGATTTTCTTCGACAAAGGCAGAATATCGGCGTAATAGGTTCTTGATTTTTTTAAAGCTATGTGATACAATGAAAGTTAATCGTAAAAAAACACGGCATTAATCTTCCCAAGGAGGTGATCTCGCTTGCTCTTCGGTAAGCACGTCAACCGCTATTACCTCAAGCATCTTCCCGCTTTTCTCCTGGGCATCGCCGCCCTCGTTCTGGTCGACTATGTGCAGCTCGTCGTTCCCGAATTGTACGGTGCCGTCATTAACGGTATGACCTACGGTGAGGTCATCCGCGACGGGACTGCAATTGCCTTCGATATGGATTTTCTTCTTGACGAGATCTGTCTTCCCCTGCTGATCGTTATTCTCTCCCTCGTGTTCGGACGCTTTTTGTGGCGCATCTGCTTCTTCGGAGCAGCGATCAGGATCGAGACAGATCTGCGCGGCAGGATGTTCGACCACTGCAAGGACCTCTCGCCGCAGTATTATCAGGTCAATAAGGTAGGCGGCCTCATGTCGCTCTTCACGAACGACCTGCAAACCGTACAGGAATGCTTCGGTTCGGGCATCATGATGTTCTGCGACGCACTCTTTCTCGGTGCGCTCGCCATCGTGAAGATGTATCGGATGGACGCCCTTCTCACACTGCTTTCGATGATCCCCCTGGTCTTCATGCTGATTGCCGTTTCGCTCGTCAGCCGATATATGACCGCCAAATGGCAGGTGCGCCAGGCGGCGTTTTCCTCCCTTTCCGACTTTTCACAGGAGAGCTTTTCGGGCGTTGCCGTTGTCAAAGCCTTTGTCAAGGAGGGTGTGGAGCTCTGGCGCTTTAAAAAGCTCAATCGCGATAACGAGAAGGCTAACGTGGATTACACCAAGGCATCAACCCTTCTGCGTATCTCCGTCACGCTCTTCGTCGAAAGCGTCATCTGCATCATTCTCGGCTACGGCAGTTACCTCGTTTATTCAAGCGACGGTGCTTTCCGCGCAGGTGAGCTCGTTGAATTTATCGGCTATTTCAACGCCATCATCTGGCCCGTCATGGCGGTATCCGAGCTGATCGAAATGCGTGCGCGCGGCAAGGCTTCGCTCAAACGCATCACCGAGCTTCTCGAAGCCCCCATCGACGTTTTTGACGCCCCCGGCGTAACCGACCTGCCCTCTCTTGCGGGCAACATCGATTTCCGCGACCTTTCCTTTACCTATCCCGACGGCGAATTTGAGGTGCTGAAGCATATCTCCTTTTCGATCAAAGCGGGCGAAAGCGTCGGTATCATCGGCAGAACGGGCTCGGGCAAAACGACCCTCGTTGACCTTCTGCTGCGCGCCTATAACGTGCCGGACGGCACCGTTTTCCTGGACGGCATCGACGTTAACGACATTCCGATCAAAACCGTCCGTGAAAACGCCGCCTATGTACCGCAGGATAATTTTCTTTTCAGCGACACGATCCTGAACAACATCGCCTTCGCTTCGGACACGAACGACTATGATGCAGTGGAGCATGCGGCGCGTCTTGCCGACATTGACTCGAATATCAAGAGTTTTACCGAAGGCTACGCCACCGTGCTCGGCGAGCGCGGCGTGACCGTTTCGGGCGGTCAGAAGCAGCGCATCTCGATCGCGCGCGCCCTTATGAAAAATGCGCCCATCCTTATTCTCGACGACTCGGTATCCGCCGTTGACCTCAAGACCGAAAAAACGATCCTCGACAATCTGAAGACGCTGAGAAAGGGTAAAACGACGATCCTTATCGCCCACCGCGTCTCAACAGTCGAGCGAATGGATAAGATCCTCTTCATGGATGACGGCAAGCTCGTCGCCGTCGGCAGTCACGAGGAGCTTCTTGCTACCTGCCCCGCCTACAAAAACGCCGTTGAGCTTCAGCAGCTCGACGAAGAAAGAGGGGTGAATCACGATGCGTGAGTACTTCCCGCTTCTCGTTGTGGGCGGTGTGGTCGGCATCTTCTCGCTGATCTTCATCATCGCCTATCTCACCATGAAGGACAAAAAGACAGCCCTCGGCTTTGACCGTCATATGAAGGACAGCGAGATCACAAGGCGCCTTCTGCGCTACGCAAGACCGCATATCAGGAGCTTTATCCTTGTTCTGGTCCTCATGCTCTTCTCTATCGCCTACGACGTCGTCTCGCCGCTGCTGATCGGCAGGATCGAGGACGTGATCAAGGAAGAGTTTGCCATGAGGGAGATCGGTGTACTCATCACCGTATACGCAAGCATCCTGCTCGTCTCTCTCGTCTCCTCCTATTTTCAGGCGATCATCCTGCAGAAGACGGGACAAAGGATCGTCTCCGCGATCCGCGTTGAATTATTCGAGCATATCGAATCCCTCTCACACGACCGACTGAACAAGATCCCGGTCGGCAAGCTCGTGACGCGCGTCACCAACGACACCGACGCGATCTCAATGATGTTTACGAACATTCTCGTCAACCTCGTCAAAAACGTCTTCGTCATTTTGGGCGTTCTGACTGCCATGCTCTGCCTGAACTACGAGCTTACGCTGATGGTGCTCTCGTTTGTCCCCTTCGTTGCACTCTTCACGGTGATCTTCCGTAAGTTCTCGCGCAAAGCATACCGCAAGGTCAAGGATGGCACCACAGCTATCAATACCTATCTTTCCGAGCATCTTTCGGGTATGAAGATCATTCAGATATTCAACCGCGAAGAGCGCAAGAAGGAGGAATTTGACCGTCAGAATATCGCGCTCGGCAAGGCAAAGCGCGAACAGATCTTCGTGTTCGGTATCTTCCGTCCTCTCGTGTATATGCTGTACATCTCCTCGGTGCTCTGCCTGCTTTATCTCGGCGGCAGAGGCTATATCCGCGAGACTGAATTTCTCGGCCAGACGGTGACAGCCGCCACCGTCGTCACCTTCTACATGTATATTTCGAAGTTCTTCAATCCCATTCAGACGCTCGCCGAGCAGTTCAATTTCCTGCAGTCGGCATTTGCCTCGGCGGAGAAGATCTTCACGATCTTCGACATGAAGCCCGAGATCGTTGACGCCCCTGACGCCATCGAGCTTGATGGGGTCAAGGGCGAGATCGAGTTCAAAAACGTCTGGTTCGCCTACGTTGAGAACGAATGGGTGCTGAAGGACGTCTCCTTCAAGGTCGAGGCAGGCGAAACAGTCGCGTTCGTCGGCTCGACAGGCAGCGGCAAGACCACCATTCTCTCGCTTCTCTGCCGCAACTACGACATACAGAAGGGCAGCATCACCATAGACGGCATCGACATCCGCAAGATCAAGCTTGCCTCGCTTCGCCGCCACTTTGGGCAGATGCTGCAGGACGTCTTCCTCTTTTCGGGCACGATCCGCAGTAACATTCTGCTCGGCCTTGAAGCGGTTTCTGACGAAGAGGTCATGGAGGCATGCCGCTACGTCAACGCCGATCAATTTATTGATAAATTGAACGGCGGTCTCGACGAAGAGGTGCGCGAACGAGGCAACAATTTCTCTGCAGGACAACGACAGCTTCTCTCCTTTGCACGCACGATCGTGCACAAGCCCGCCGTCCTGATCCTCGACGAGGCAACCGCCAACATCGACACCGAGACCGAGCTGCTGATTCAGGATTCGCTTGAAAAGATGATGAATATCGGCACGATGCTGATGGTAGCGCACCGCCTTTCCACCATCCGCCACGCCGACAACATCATCGTCCTGTCACACGGCAGGATCGTTGAAGAAGGCAGCCACGAAGCCCTGCTTGAACAGAAGGGCCGATACTATCGCCTCTACCGTCTGCAATTTGAGAACAACGGTTGAAGATAAAAGTTCAGGGAAAAGCCCCTTGAAGAGGCTTTTCCCTGAATGTGTTTTAAAAAAAGCGTCGCCGTTCAAAGGCTTCTGTATCGCTTTTTCAAAAAGCGACCTCTATCTGAAGCCGATCAGAAATGCAAAAAAAGATTAAACAGAGCGTACTGCAGGAGAAGAAGCCACAGCATCACACCGTTCAGACGGTAGAGCTTACCGCGCGAAAGCGACTTCGGAAGACCCTTCGGCAGCTTTTTCGGGATCGAGCGCTTCATTACGGCAAGATAGATGATACCGAGAATGACAGCCGGCAGACAGACAAGCTCGACGATCCAGGGCACAAGCGCAAGAATATCCATGTCCGTACCGTAGCCCCAACCGGTCTTGACCTGCTCGATCACGATCCACACCGTCCAGATACCGTGAAGCAGATCGGCCAAAAGAAGCGAAATAAACGTGATAATACCGAAAACGGTATGCGGCAGCTTAGCCATATGCCCCCCTATCGGATAAAATTGGTGCGCTTCGAGGCCTCGCGCGCGGGAATGCCGTAAGCCTCCCTACCGAGCGCGATACTCTTCATGAGAAACGCCATGTATCGGGCAAGCGTGCGCATCGACTGCATCCCCTCTTCGTCTTTGGCAGCTTCTCCGGGAACAGCACCGTATGCGTTGTTCCAATACTGTCCCGAGGCGATCGGCATGCCGCAGATCGTGAAATACTTGTTCAGTTGATCAAAGGTCGCCGTCGTACCGCTGCGGCGAGCTACCGCCAAGGACGCACCGACCTTCATACGCTTGTCAAAATTCGTGCTGTAAAACAGCCTGTCGAGAAAGGCTGTCAGCGTGGCGTTTGCGGAAGCATAGTAAACGGGACTTGCCACCACCATGCCGTCGCAGGCCTCGAAGAGAGGCGCGGCCTCGTTGACAACGTCGTCGATCGCACAGCGTCCTCTTTTTTTGCAGGACATACAGGCAACGCATCCGCGTATAGCAAGATGCCCCACCTGCAGGGTGGTCACTTCAATGCCCTCGGCGGCAAACGCCGCCTCCATTTCGGCAAGGCAGGCAGCCGTGTTGCCGCTTGCACGAGGACTTCCGTTAATGAGTAATACCTTCATATCGATCTCCTTCCGTCAGGTCAGCGGCTTCTTTCAGCCGTCAGCTTTTTTTCCGTTCGATTTCGGTTCTTCGGTACCGCCTATCGACGCAGGAGCGATCAAGCATACAGCAAGGAACCGTTTTTGCTTTCACCGTGCGTATCATTTGAAAGATCGTTGTTTAAGAAGCCGGTTTCATGATCGTTCCTTTGCGTGTATTATACAGTATTTTCGCTTCTCTGTCAAGCCGTTCTCTTCCCGCGGCATTTCACTCGAAAAATTTTCCTTGCATTACGGCGCCTTTTTTGATATACTATAATCACAAGGCAAGGAGTCCTTCCTTGCCCAAAACGAAAGGGATGGGATGAGACATGATCTTATCGGGAAAACAGTTAAAAAAGGCGCTCAAAAGCGGCGTGGAAGGGCTTTGTCCCAAAAAGCTCCCTCACCCCGTGCTGATTGGTCACATGGATAAAGCGCACAGCCTTTTTCGCGACAAAAAGGATGAAACGCCCCTCTTTTCCTGCAGCCTGAAGGGCGATTTCCGGCTGCCTCTTTTAGAGCTTGCCGTCGGCACGGCTGTCGGCATCACCGCTTTTGCGCTTCTCTCCTCTTGCATGGAGCGCAAGCTCCCCTTCTGCGGCAAACGCGGAAAATAAAGGACACACACTACGCCGTCTCTTGCCCCAAAAGGCACGGGACGGCGCTTCATGAAAGGAAAACAGCCATGGTACTCCTTCAAAAGGGCTTTCACAGTAACGAAGCATACATAGAGTTCATCAATCTCGCCTTCGGTATGCAGGAGCGCGGCATCACCTTTCCCGTTCTCTTGCCCAAACTGTACGGCGACAAAGCGGATTCAAGAGACGTGACCTATTTTGCCGTTGAGGATAACAGCATTCTCGGCACTGTCGGTGCGTTTCCCCTCACCTTTGTGATCGGCGGCGAGCGCTTCAACGTGCGCGGCATCGGAAGCGTCGCCACGCACCCCGAAAGACGCGGCGAGGGCTACATGAAGGCACTCATGAAAAAAGCCATCGACGACATGATCGCCGACGATATCGACTTTTCAGTGCTCGGCGGAAGACGCCACCGCTATAACTATTTCGGCTTTGAAAAATGCGATGGGATGGCACACTTTTCTCTCACCGAAAAGACCGTTTCTTACGTCCGACCGAAGGTTGAAGGGCTTTCCGTGCGGCATGTTTCGCCCGAAGACACAGAGCTTCTCGACCTTTTATTCGAGAAGATGCATAAGCGTCCTTATTATACCCTGCGTCCCCGCGAAGCCCTGCACGACATTCTCTCGTCGTGGTACGCATTCCCCGTCGCCTTTTTCGAAGGCGACTCCCTCGTCGGATGGGCGGTATATGACGGTAGCAAGCGCCGCCTGTTGGAGTTCATACCGCTTGACCTGTCGCGTGCCGACGGCATGCTTGCCCTTGCTGTTGAAACCTTCGGCGCACTGTCCGTCACGCATCCCGCCTACGACACCACCCTTGCCGAGATCATCGACCCGCTTTGTGAAAACGTCGACCTCGTCTCAGAGGAATGCTTCCTCGTTTTCAATTGGAAAAAGCTGCTTTCCCGCCTCTTCTCGCTTCTTTCCGAAAGCAAGAAGCTCGTTGACGGCAGTCTGACCGTCACGGTTCAAGGCGTCAAGGGCGACGTGACGCTTTGTATTTCGGTGAGAAACGGCAAGACCTCGGTCGAAGAAACGGCTGTCCCTGCCGAGATCACCTTGTCCACCGTCGAAGCGGAGAGCTTTTTCTTCCGTAACGTCTCCCCTCTTCGCGCGAAAGTAAATCCCCATGCCGCTTCGTGGCTGCCTCTGCCACTCTTTATCTACGAGCCGGACAACGTATAGACAGACAAGTTCGGGAAAGTCCCTTTCCGCAAGTAACGTCAACACGCCGCAAAGCGAATGGCTTTGCGGCGTGTTGACATTCGGGATAAGGAGTCGTTTTTTGACTTGACGTCACTTTTCAGCTTCTGCCATTCTCCTCTAAATAGGCGAGAATCGAATCCTCGATCCAATAGGCAAACTCAGTTGCGGATAGACGCGCGGCATGCGGCAAGAGCTTCTGATAGCACGCCGCGCCGTCAACGGCGCCCTCCCAGATATCGGCAAAGCAGAAATCAAACTCACCCCCCGACAGAGAAGCGAGATACTCATAAGCATCGCGGTGAACGAGCGAGAGCTTGCCCCTGAAGTCAAGGCAGGGCGCAATATGCCGCGAAAAGAGGCGGATCACGTCCTCACAAAGCTCCACCACCGTCACGCTTTCAACGTCAGAGCGCTCTGCCACGCGGTGGGCGTAATAGCCAAGACCCAAGCCAAGCACAAGCACCTTGCCGTGCGCCGCTTCAATCGCTTTTGCCATCGAGTTGATCTCGGAGGGGCAGATGCTCATCCAGGGTCTTTCCCCCTCGTAAAGCGTCGGAAAAGACACGGGATGGGTGAAGAAGCCGAGCTTCGGCAAAATGAGCGGTGCATCGAAATCGGGCATATCATAGCAAAAGAGCTCGCCGCGCGCATAGCCCGAGGGCATCAGCGTAAAGTTGCCTGAACGCGCAGGCAATGCATCAAGCACCTTCATATAGGGATCGCTTCGAAAAGCCTTATGGTCAAGCTTTCTGGCGTTTTCAAACAGGGCGAGCAGATAGTGACCGTCCACCACCTCGGAAAGTCCTGTGTCGTTTATAAACTCGCGGATCACGTAAAATTTCTCAAAGTCGCCGTCGTAGAGGCCGATCTCCTGCATCTCGGCAAGCTCTTCCCTGCCAAAGGTCGCAAGCTCTGCGGCAAGCTCATCACTGCGATAGCGCACGCGAGGGGCTTTTTCGGCAATCAGCCGACCCACACGGGCGGTGATCGAAATCGATTCTTCACGCGTCATATTTCGTCCTCCTTTCGATCGTCATTGCAGAGAGAGAGAGAGGGAGAGAGAGAAGGTCCTCCGGCCTTTTTCGCAGCGCGTCGCATAAAGAGTGCGGCCACCGTCCACGCCGAAAAGACAAGCAGAACCAAAAGCACGATCCGCTTGACCGCCGTCACAAAGAGATCAAGCGTGAGGATCTGCGTCAGCGTATCGTAAAAAGACGAGCTCTCCACTTTTTCGCGATCAAATAAAAAAAACAGATAGTGCAGGTTTCGCCAAAATGTAAGCGCATACCCTCCCCTGTCGCTCATAAAAAGCGTGATAAGACAGATCACCAAAGCAATGACAAGCACCGCAGAAAGAACAAGAGCCGTATAGCGAAGCACCAGATGCCCCGTATGCTTTCTGCGCCAAAGAATATAGGCAAGAAGACAGGGGGGCGGCAAAGCCGCCGATATAGCAAAAGCGCCTTGCGCGTTGCATCAGCGTCTTTACGTCAGCCATGTGACTGACCGCTTTCTCTGAAAAGATCGAAACGCCGTCGGTCACAACGCCGTTCAGCTTCACGCCGTCCATGACGAGCGAGAAGGTCTCTTTATCCCCAAAGAGATAGTCTATAATATGCTCACAAAGCATATCAAGCTGTTCGTCCGAGAATTCGGCAGTCAGGTACCGATTGCCGCCAATATAGTGGATAGGCGTCGGCCGCACCTTACCGTATTGCTCGTGCGCGTAGATACCGTTTTTCTCAAACTGACGGTGATAATAGGAGGGGGAAGAGGCAAAAGCGAGCGCAGAAAGGATAATCGTCAGGAGTAAAAGCAGCAGAACGAAGAGAAGGAGCGCAATGTGATCAAAAAGAGACAAAACGCGCTCGTTTTTCCGGAACGCTTTCATTTCAACGCCTCCTTTTTCCCATTTTATGATAAATTCAGCGTTTATCCATCGCGTTTGCACAGTCAGCACATCGACCCAACTCGTCGAGAGGCAGGGGCTTAAACGCCCTTTGCAGCTCGGCACGAATGGCTCTGTGCTCAAAATGCAGAGGCTTGCCCGAGCTGTCGCAAACGAATCCGTCCTCGTCGATCGTCGGGCTGTAGCCCTTTGCGCCGCATAGCGCACAGGTGTTGATAAATCTTTTGGCGGAAGGATTCCAGCTTTCTATATAGAGCGAATTTCCGCGCTTTGTCTTTTTGCTGTGTGACATAAATCCTCACTCCGGATAACACCGATATAATATACGAAAATTGTAGCACAGATTGCGCTATTTGTCAATCAATGAAATGTCATATCGCGTATTTAACACGAAAGCACTGTTTTTTTGAAAAACTTTTCACAAAAAATCCTGAAAACCTCTTGCATTTTACAAAACGGTATGGTAGAATAATTGGGCGCATGAAAAACATGGGCATGGGATATAGAGAGGTATCGAAGTGGTCATAACCGCATTGCATGCAATGCAGATGACATCGAAACCATTCTTCATGCTTTTGTAATTGAATACGGAGAGGTATCGAAGTGGTCATAACGGGGCTGACTCGAAATCAGTTTGTGCGTTCGCACACGCGGGTTCGAATCCCGCCCTCTCCGCCAAAAGGAACTAAAACGAACACCGTTTTAGTTCCTTTTACTTTTTC
>CAZYFC010000043.1:0-10850 GCA_964646715.1 uncultured Lachnospiraceae bacterium | reverse complement strand
CCGTATTTGTGCGGTTCGGAGACTGCTGCCTGCGAAATGCCGCTTGCGGCAAGGTACTCGCCCAGGGTATTGGTGATCTCGGGGGGATTGACGAGATAGCGCGAGGGAATGTGCGCGTCACCGTCGTATTCCAGCATACCCGCATAGATCACCTTGGGGTAACGGATGCGGTCAAATTTATCGAATTCTACGTCGTCAAACGCTTTGGAGATCTCAATCGCGCGGTCGCCGCGGAAGTTGAAGAAGATCACGCTGTCGTTATCCTGCACCGTGCCGATGGCAGTGCCTTCCTCGTCGGCAATGACGAAGGGCGGGAGATCCTGGTCAATGACACCCGTTTCGTTGCGAAGCGTCTCAATCGCCTCGCGTGCCGATGCAAAGCGTCTGCCTGCGCCAAGCACATGCGTCTGCCAGCCCAGCTCAACCATTGCCCAGTTTGCCTCGTAGCGGTCCATTGTGATCTTCATTCTGCCGCCGCCTGACGCGATTCTTGCGTCAAAGTGCTCGTCGCGAAGAGAGAGGAGCAGCTTTTCAAAGGGATCAACGTATTCCAGTGCGGAGGTCTCGCCGACGTCGCGGCCGTCGAGCAGGATGTGTACGCGCACGCGGGTAACACCTTCCTCCTTCGCACGGCGGATCATGGCTTCAAGGTGTGCAATATGCGAATGTACGTTGCCGTCTGAGAAGAGGCCGAGGAAATGAAGCGTTGAGCTGTGCTCCTTGACGTTTTCGACAAGCGTCTGCCAGGTGGAGGAGGTAAACATTTTGCCGCTTTCGATCGAGTTGGAAACGAGCTTTGCGCCCTGAGCAAAGACCTGACCTGAGCCGAGAGCGTTATGGCCGACCTCGGAGTTGCCCATGTCGTCATCCGAAGGAAGACCGACAGCCGTGCCGTGCGCCTTCAGCTTGACCCATGGATAGCGTGCCATCAGCTTGTCCAGCGTGGGCGTTTTGGCTTTGGCAAACGCATTGGCGTCGTTATCGGGCGCAAGACCGACGCCGTCCATCACGATGGTGACGACAGGCCCTTCTACACCTGCAAATAAAGTGGATTTTTTAAGTGAAGTCATAAAAGCCTCCGTATATGGTAAGTTATTTTATTTTCCGGATATATATTATACACCAAAAACACCTTAAAGGGAATAGGTTTTGGAAAATTTCTCATTTCTTTCCTCGATTTTTCATCATTTTGCCAACCGAAGGTTTTTTCTAAAAAATCATCCGAGGGACTTGACAGAGGCAAGCAAAGGTGTTATAATAAACGCGTTAACGGTTAACTGATTAATCGTTAACGCATTTATCGTTAAAAAGGAGACGATTGCATGGATCATACGCAAAAAATCGTACACGATGTGATTGCTGTCGGGCATATGCATCACAGGAGCATTGAAAACGCCGTGCGCGGTATGGGGCTTCACCATAGTGGACACAGAATGCTCGTTCATCTTGCCGTATGCAAGGAGCAGCCCTCGCAAAAGGAGCTTGCGGCGCAGTTTCACATCAGTCCTGCGGCGGTTGCCAACAATCTGAAAAAGCTCGAACGGGAGGGCTATATCGCCCGCAGCAGCGACGAGGGCGACACACGTCTGAATCGCATTTCCATTACCGAAAAGGGAAAAGACATTCTCAACGAGACGAGGATTCGCTTTGATTCGGTTGATGAGACGATGCTGGAGGGCTTTTCAGCCATGGAGCGCGACCTTCTTCTCGGTTATCTTGCCCGTCTTAAAAGCAATCTTGCCACTCTTTGCGGCGAGGAAACGCCGCCCTTCAGACAGGAGGATGCCGAATGAATCGCTGGTTTAAGTATGTAAGACCTTACTTACCCTTCTTTATTATTGGCCCGCTTTGCATGATCGTTGAGGTCATAGGTGAGGTGGTGCTTCCTTATCTCTTTTCAATCGTCATTGACGGTGCCAACGAGGGTACTCTCACAGTCGGCTCTTCGCTTGGCATCATGGGGCTTATGATCCTCACCTCCCTCTTGATGATGGTCGGCGGTGTGGGCGGCGCGTATTTCGGTGCGAAGGCCTCGGTCAATTTCGCCGCAGACCTGCGTGAGGACTGCTTTTCAAAGGTGCAGACCTATGCCTTCTCGAATATCGACAAATTCTCGACAGGCTCGCTTGTCACGCGTCTGACCAACGACGTGACACAGATGCAGAATTTCGTCAACATGCTGCTGCGCATGGCACTCCGTGCGCCGGGTATGCTGATCGCCGCGCTCATCATGGCAATTGCCCTGAAGCCCTCCCTCTCTGTCGTGCTTGCTGTCTCGATCCCCCTGCTCCTCATTGCCATTGGCTCGATCATCGGTACGGGATTCCGTCGTTTCGGTGTTATGCAGAAGAAGATCGACGGTCTGAACTCGACCGTGCAGGAGAGTGTTGCCAACGTGCGCGTTGTCAAGAGCTTCGTTCGCGAGGACTACGAGATCGAGAAGTTCCAAAATGCCAATACAGACCTGAAGCGATCGGGCATTTCCGCTATGAAGGTCATGATCTTCATGAATCCCATCATGACGCTTATTCTCAACCTCACCGTGCTTGCCGTTATCTGGCTTGGCGGCGGTATCGTGCTTGAGGGCGACATGAAGGTCGGTGAGCTGTCTGCCTTTATCAACTATACGACGCAGATCCTCTCGTCGCTGATGTCGGTCACGATGCTTCTTATGTTTTCTTCGCGTGCGCTTGCCTCTGCGCGCCGAATCCGTGAGGTGCTGGATGAAAAGATCGACCTGACCGATGAAGCTGCCGCCTATCCCGAGCTTACCGTTTCAAGGGGCGAGATCGAATTTCGCGGCGTTTCCTTCCGATACTATGAAAACAGCGAGGACAAGGTGCTTGATTCAATCGACCTGAAGATCCCCGCGGGCTCGACGGTGGGCATTATCGGCTCGACGGGTTGCGGCAAGACCACGCTCGTTTCGCTGATTCCACGACTTTACGATACAGACGAGGGCGAGGTGCTGATCGACGGTGTGAACGTCAGGGACTATTCGCTGTATCATCTGCGTGAGGGCGTCGGCATGGTGCTACAGAAGAACACCCTTTTCTCGGGCACAGTTGCTGAAAATCTGCGCTGGGGCGATCCCGATGCTACCGAGGAAGAGCTCTCTCTTGCGGCGACAAGCGCTAAGGCGCATGGCTTTATCACCGAGTTTACAGACGGCTATGAAACGGTGATCGAACGGGGCGGCACGAACGTCTCGGGCGGTCAGAGACAGCGGCTTTGCATCGCGCGCACGCTGCTGAAAAAGCCGAGGATTATCATTCTTGACGACTCGACCTCGGCGGTCGATACGGCGACGGAAGCGGGGATACGCCGCGCCTTCCGCGAGGATCTCGGCGATTCGACCAAGATCATCATCGCGCAACGCATCGGCTCGGTCATGGATGCCGACACGATCGTTGTGATGAACGAGGGCAGGATCGCCGCTATCGGCAAGCATGCAGAGCTGCTTGAGACGAGTGTGGAATACCGCGAGATCTACGAGTCGCAGGCCGATTCGCAGAAAGAAATCATTGCGGGAAGGGAGGAACACTGACATGGCAAGAAGTCTTGAAAGACTGCAAAAGCAGTATAACGATACAGCCTCCGGCAAAGAAAAGCCGGGCATGCCCGGCAGACCGGGCGGCCCCGGCGGGTCGGGCAGGCATCACCGTGCAAAGGGCAAGCCGAAAAACATGGGTAGCACAGTCAGGCGCATTCTCTCCTACCTTGCGCCGTATAAGGGGCGCTTCGTCCTCGTGCTCCTTTGCATGCTGATATCCACCGTGACCTCGCTCTTCGGCTCGTATATGCTCGCACCGATCATCAACAAGCTGACGCTTGCCGTCTCTCCCGATGTCAAGATCGATCCCTCGCTGCCTGAGCGTATCGCCGATTCGGTCATTTCCAAGGCAATTGATCCGTTTGCCGCGCTGATCGGCAGTCCCGTGCTTGCCTATATTCTCACGGCGCTCGTCATTCTCGGCGGCATTTATCTTGTCGGTGTGCTTTCCTCCTACCTGCAATCGCGCCTGATGCTGAGCATCTCGCAAGGCTCGGTGGAGCGCATCAGAAACGATCTTTTTACGAGGCTGCAGAAGCTCTCGGTTCGTTATTTTGACTCGCATCCCACGGGTGAGCTGATGTCGCGCTTCACGAACGATATCGACAATATCGACGTGATGCTGAACAACTCCCTGACCTCGCTCGTGTCGGGTATAGTGACCTTGATCGGCACCTTCGTCTTCATGGTGACGACGAATTGGGTGCTGACGCTTATCACCGTTGTCTTCGTTCCGATCTTTACCTTCCTCGGCGGCCTCGTTGCCAAGCGCTCCTCAAAGTATTACGGCGGTCAGCAGGCGGCACTGGGTGCTGTGAACGGTTATATGGAGGAGACGATCACCGGTCAGAAGGTGGTCAAGGTCTTCAATCACGAAAAGGAATGCGTGGAGGAGTTTACGCTTCTCAATAACGATATGCGCGACAAGCAGTTCAAGGCACAGTTCTGGGGCGGCGTGATGGGGCCTATCATGCACAACACCTCAATGATCTCCTACGGCGTGACGATCGGCGTAGGCGGTGTTTTCATGGTGCTTCGCGGCATGACGCCCGGCGCACTCACGGTCTTCTCGGGTTATTCCCGTCAGTTTGCCATGCCGATCAATATGATCTCTCAGCAGATGAGCACCGTGTTTGCTGCTCTTGCGGGTGCGGAGCGCGTATTTGCTGTGATCGACGCGCCTTGCGAGGGTGAGGAGGGGGCTGATCCCATCGCATTCTTTGATGAGCTTGACAGACGGTTTGAGAGGGTTCATCCCGAAAAGCTAGACGGTTACGTCGTGATGAAGGGCGTCGATTTCGGCTACAAGAGTGACAAAAAGATCCTCAGGAATATCTCGCTTTACGCAAAGCCCGGTCAGAAGATCGCATTCGTCGGCTCGACGGGTGCGGGCAAAACGACAATCACCAATCTTCTCAACCGCTTTTACGATATCGGCGTCGGCAGTATCACAATTGACGGTTACGATATCCGTTCGCTCGACCGTGCCTTCCTGCGTAAAAACGTGGCAATGGTCTTGCAGGAGACGAATCTCTTTACCGCAACTGTCATGGAGAATATCCGCTACGGACGCCCCGATGCCACCGACGAGGAGGTGATCGAGGCCGCCAAGACGGCAAGCGCGCACAGCTTCATCATGCGTCTTGACAAGGGATATGATACCGTTCTTGAGGGCAACGGTGCGGGTCTTTCGCAGGGTCAGCGCCAGCTTCTCAATATTGCACGCGCCGCTTTATCCAAAGCGCCCATTCTCGTGCTTGACGAGGCAACAAGCTCGGTCGATACGCGTACCGAGCGTCATATTGAGCACGGTATGGAGCGTCTGATGAAGGACAGAACGACCTTTGTGATCGCACACCGCCTTTCGACCGTCCGAAACTCTAACGCCATTATGGTGCTTGAGGCGGGCGAGATCATCGAGCGCGGCACGCATGACGAGCTTCTTGCCATGAAGGGACGCTATTACGAGCTGTACACCGGTGTGAAGGAGCTTGCGTGATACGCCGCACCTCTCTTGGCGCGAGCTGTCTCGGTGCATAGAGCGCGAGGGCAAAAAACACCTCTCTCACTCAGCGTGATACTCCGGGCAAAGCGAAGATTTCATCGTGGTATAGACAGGATTTTATTCAACTAACAGAAAAAAGAGAGAACATTTCGGGCAAAACCGATATGTTCTCTCTTTTTGTTTGTAATTTGGATCCGGGCTTAGCCCATTTCAGCTTGACCGGTCAGATGCGATGCTTGCACGTTTGTCAAAGTGTTCATTCTTTGCTAAGGTCATCCTTTGCTAAGGACATCGCGCCTTGAACGGGGTGCTTTTTGCCTGTAGAGCGCAGATCGGTTAAGGTTGATCAGCCCTCAGTCCAGAAGAGAAGCTCAGAGCACTGCCACATCTCACCGTTGTGAGGCACGAACTTGAAGTAGCTGTATGCGGTGGAGTTCTCAACTTCGTAGAATCTTTCCATGTAGTTGGCGCTGATGGTGCCCTTGTCGATTGCGTTGCCCTCGCCGTCGGTGCCGTCAGCGGTGTAGATAAGATCCCAGTTATCGCCGTCAACCGAGCCGTAGAGCTCGAAGGCAACGATGGTTCTGCCGGTGCTGGTCGCGTTGTCGTTTGCATTGACAAGCGAGAAGCCGACGATGGTGATGGGTGTGGTGTACTTCACGACAACGGTGCCGGATTCATCGTTGTTGCTGGTGCAGATCTTGGTCTTGAGGCTGCCATCAAAGAACTGCTTGTAGCCCTCCGAAATACCGGAGTCGGGGCCGCTGAGAGGCTCAGCAAGGCTCTGATCGACCTGAACGTATGCGGGGTTACGGGTCGTGTCGGTAAGCATAACGACGTCAGCGGGCTTGGTGTGATAGTAAAGGCCGCTGTATTCGGGGTCGGTGAGGTAT
Source organism: uncultured Lachnospiraceae bacterium (assembly GCA_964646715.1). Classification (GTDB taxonomy): domain Bacteria; phylum Bacillota; class Clostridia; order Oscillospirales; family CAG-272; genus RGIG1993. The sequence goes on along the minus strand of CAZYFC010000043.1, from coordinate 4,399 downwards.
GCGTGGTAAACGACATTCTTGCTCGAGTCGTAGATCGCAAGCTTGATGTCGTAGCCGTACTGGTTGTTTTCGTCGTAGGCGTAGTTGCTGTACTTGAAGTCAGGACCGAGGTCGGCACGTACCCAACCGCTGGTACCGTTGTTAAAGAGAGAGAATCTCGAAACGGGGTACTCAACGCCGTCAACCGTAACGACCCAGGTATAGTCAAGGTTGGGCTCCCAGTTGGTGTTGTTGTCTGCGTTGTCGGGGTCGATGAGGAAGAGGTCGATATAGACGCCGCCGTAGTCGCTGAAGTTGAGGATCAGAGCGACGTTGTTGTCGAGAGATGCGTGCGTGTCCTCGAACCAGCAGAAGTTAACGCTGTCAAGCATGTTGAGTGCCATGCAGTCGGGGTCCCAGATAAGGTCGCCGTAAGCGTAATCGGTCTCTTCGGCGGTGGTGTCGGTAACATCCTCGGTGGTGTCGTCAACGGCTTCGGTGGTGGTGTCGTCAACGGCTTCGGTGGTGGTGCCGCCAACGGCTTCGGTGGTGGTGCCGGATGCTGTAGTGGTGGTTTCAGCAGTGGTATCATCGTCGCCGCCGCACGCTACGAGTGCGATTGCGAGGATGGCAACTACCAAAACGAGAAGAAGCTTTTTCATGGTAAGTAGCCCTTTCCTTTCTTTGCGGCGCCCGCAGGGAGCGCCATTTCCGACGAAACGTCGGGTAGTAATGTTTTTACGATATGCCTGTCGAAGAGGACACTGACACATCATATCACGCCTATTGTACCATACCGTTCGATAAAATGCAAGAGGAAAGACGCGCTTTTTTATATATAATTCTCGGCAATGTGTGCTTTTTTCTTTTGGGGCGATGTTGTCCCGCGTTCTCTCGTTAGATTGAAAAATCATCCGAAGGCTTCACAAACTTTTCGCATAACGCCTATTGAAAAAACACCGTTCTTGTGCTATACTGTCTATAAATCAGAAAAACGGTACATCTTATAGGTAAAGGAAGGGCGGTGAGTGTCCGATGTTTTGTGTTTTCTGCGGAAAAGAGCTTCCCGATGACGCGCGCTTTTGCTCCGCGTGCGGAAAGGCGCTTGATGAAAAGGCGGTAGGATCCGTCGCCGAACGCGATGAAAAAGGAGAAAGGAAGGGAAGCGGTAGGATCCGCAGGGGCGTTATGGTCCGTTCGATCATCTCCCTCTTCGGACTCATCATTCCGGGCGTTTTTGCCATCATCTTTACTCTGCGCGCCGCCAAGGCCGAGACGGAGGCGGAAGAGAAACGCTGTCTTGCCAAGGCTAAGCTCATGAGTTTTATTGCGTACGGCGTCTTTATACTTGCCATGGTGGTCTTTATCGTCATTATTTTCGGCTACGTCTTCAGATCGCTGAGGGATATTCTCAGTGATGCAGGCTTTAATTTGTTTTTCAAAACCGTTTCGGGAGGCTTACGATGATTTTCTGTAACAAATGCGGCACCCCCTTGCCCGATGAGGCAAAATTCTGCAGCGAGTGCGGTGCATCAACAGGTAGCGAGGGACAGCAACACACGTCTGACGGACAGAACGGACAGAACGGACAGTACGGACAGAACGGACAGAACGGACAGTACGGACAGAACGGACAGTACGGACAGAATGGACAGAACGGACAGAACGGACAGTACGGACAGAACGGACAGTACGGACAGAACGGACAGTACGGCTATAATCCTTACGGACAGAATGGATACGGTCCTTACAATCAGAGCGGATACAATCCTTACGATCCTTATAATCCCTACAATCAGTATCCGAAGCAACGCAGCTTGAATATCGGTATGCTCGTGTTCTCGATCGTCAATTTCTTCGTCACGGGCATCATTGCCATCTGGCCGCTTCTCATTACTTTGAACGCCAGAAAGGCTGCAACCGATTATGAAGAGGCGCTTTTGTTGAAAAAGGCGAAGCGTCTCAATATCATTATCCTTGTCGTGGGTATTATCTATAACGTCATTTATGCGGTCTATCTGTATCCGGAGATGGTGGAGATGCTCAGCTCTCTCATGATATTATGACCGCAAGGTAGAAAGGTATAGCACTATGATTCAAAAACCGAGAGGCACCATGGACGTTCTCCCCGAGGAGGTTGCGACCTGGCAATATATCGAAAACACCGCGCGGCGCGTGGCTAAGCAGTATAGCTTTCGCGAGATCCGCTTTCCCACCTTTGAGTCGACCGAGCTGTTTCAGCGCGGCGTAGGCGGTACGACTGATGTCGTACAGAAGGAAATGTATACCTTCAGCGACCGAGAGGGGCGTTCTTTCACCCTGCGCCCGGAGGGAACGGCATGTGTCGTCCGTTCGCTGATCGAAAACGGCAAATGCTCCGACACGATGCCGCTCAAGCTCTATTATCTTATCAACTGCTTCCGCTATGAAAAGCCGCAGGCAGGCAGATCGAGAGAGTTTTTCCAGTTTGGCACCGAGGTCTTCGGCTCAGCATCTCCCTTGACCGACGCCACCCTCATTTCGCTTGCACATTCGATCCTTTCCGAGCTTGGCATCAAAAATATCGGTCTGCACATCAACTCGATCGGCTGTCCCGACTGCCGTCCCCAGTACCGCGACGCGCTGAAAAGCTATTTTGCCGACAGCAAGGACGAGCTTTGCGAGACCTGCCGCGGCCGTCTTGAGACAAACCCCATGCGTATCCTCGATTGCAAGAGTCCCGTTTGCTCGGCGATCGCCAAGGATGCACCCAAAACGGTCGAGCATCTCTGCCCCGCCTGTGAGGAGCACTTTGCCGCTCTCAAGACCTATCTTGCGGCAGAAGAGATCCCCTTTACTGTCGATACCAACATCGTGCGCGGGCTTGATTACTATACGCGCACCGTATTTGAGTTTATCGCCGAGGGCATCGGGGCGCAGTCGACTGTCTGTGGCGGCGGTCGCTACGACGGACTCGTGTCCGAGCTTGGCGGGCCGAAGCTCCCCGCCTGCGGCTTTGCTATGGGCATTACCCGCCTGATCCTCGCCATGGAGGCGTCGGGTGTGGCGATCCCGCAGGACGAAGGGCCGCTTCTCTACGTTGCACCGCTCGGTGAGGCGGCAAGAGTCAAGGCGCTTTCTATCGTCACAGACCTGCGAAAAAAAGGCATTGTTGCCGAATGCGACATCGTTGGAAGAAGCCTCAAGGCGCAGATGAAATACGCCGATAAGATCGCCGCGCGCTATACCCTTATGCTGGGGGATAACGAGATCGCACTCGGCAGGGCAACTGTCAAAAACATGCAGAACAGCGCACAAGTCGAGATCGCACTTGACGAATTGGACGCGTTTCTTGAGAATCAATAAAGCAGGGCAAACAAGGAGGGCGTGACTGTGGATTTCGTTCTGACAAGCATACTGCTTGGCGTAGGTCTTGCGATGGACGCGTTTTCTGTCTCTCTCGCTAACGGTCTTGCCGAGTCGAGAATGAGGGTCGGCAGAATGTCTTTGATCGCGGGGATATTCGCCTTTTTTCAAGCGTTGATGCCGCTTCTCGGCTGGTTTTTCGTGCATACGCTCGTCAGCTTCTTCAACGTGCTCTCGCCCTTTATCCCTTGGGTTGCCTTCCTGCTTCTCGGCTTTATCGGCGGCAAGATGCTCGTCGAGGGGATCGGATCGGGCAAGGATGGCGAAAAAGAGACGGTGGGCAGGGTCAGTCTTGCAATGCTTCTCGTGCAGGGCGTTGCTACCTCAATCGACGCGCTCTCGGTGGGCTTTACCATTGCGGAGTATAACTTTCTCAAGGCACTTTGGGCGGCGCTCATCATTGCCGCGGTGACCTTTATCATATGCATGACAGGCGTATTTCTCGGTAAGAAGTTCGGCACTAAGCTTGCGGGCAAGGCGTCGATCCTCGGCGGTGCGATCCTTATCGCCATCGGGCTGGAGATACTCTTATCTCACCTTCTCGGCTGAAACAACCAAACAGCTTACAAAAGCCACCCGAAGGCAACTGCTTCGCTGCCTCCCGGTGGCTTTTGCCGGTGGATCGTGCCGAAAAGGGCAACAAATGGCAAAAAAGCTGCTTTAAGTCGAATGAGCGCGAGGAGAGTCGACGTCTTTTTTAAAAAAATAAAAGATTTCTTGAAATAAGACTTGACAAAGCACTTTTCTTGTGATATACTGATTGAGCGTCCAAGGAAAACCGCCTTGAGGTTGCCGAAATGCCGGTGTGGCGGAATAGGCAGACGCCCGGGACTTAAAATCCCGTGGGAGCGATCCCGTACCGGTTCGACCCCGGTCACCGGCACCAATTTCATATCGCGGAGTAGAGCAACCCGGTAGCTCGTCGGGCTCATAACCCGGAGGTTGTAGGTTCAAATCCTGCCTCCGCAACCATATTGTGCATCCTTAATAGATGCCACCCCAAAAAACCCAGATG
>CAZYFC010000042.1:0-10868 GCA_964646715.1 uncultured Lachnospiraceae bacterium | reverse complement strand
GCAGACGAAGGAGGGCTCGGGGATGATGACCTCGTCGCCGCCTTCTACAAGCGCACGTACCGCAATGTCAATTGCCTCACTGCCGCCCACCGTGAGAAGGATCTCGTTTTCCGGGTGGTAGGAGAGCGAGAAGCGGCGTTGCATATAGCGTGCAACCTCGCTGCGTGCCTCCATGAGGCCGGCGTTGGAGGTGTAATAGGTCCTGCCGCGTTCAAGACTGTCGATCGCCGCCTCGCGGATATGCCAGGGCGTGATAAAGTCTGGTTGGCCGACTGTCAGAGCAACCACGTCCTTTTTGTTTTCGAGCAGGTCGAAGAATCTGCGGATGCCTGAGGTGGGAAGCGCGGCAATCCTTTCGGGAATGAGCTTCTTTGTATCGATCATGAGGGACAGTTGCCTCTTTCATCCTCTTCGGGGGCTGCGTAGACGACGCCTTTGTCCTTGTATTTCTTCAGAACGAAGGAGGTCGAGGTCGCGGTAATGTATTCCATCGGCGCGAGCTTCATGGCGACGAACTGCGCCACCTCTCGAAGCGTTTTGCCCTCAATGATGAGCTGGATGTCGTAGCTGCCGCTCATGAGGCAGATGCTTGTGATCTCCGGGTAGTTCAGCAGCTTTTCGGCGATCTTATCAAAGCCGCGGTCTCTTTGCGGCGTGACCTTCAGCTCGATCACGGCAGACACGATCTCGCGGTCGGTCTTATCCCAGTCAACGAGTGCCTTATAGGCAACGATCGTGCCGTTCTTTTCGTATTCGGCGATCTTTTCTTTCACTGCCTCCTCCGAGCAGTTCAGCATGGCGGCAATATCGGCGGAGGAAAGGCGGCTATCGTTCTCAAGCAGCTTCAGGATGCGTTCCATAGGTATCTCCCTTCGGTATAAATCGGTTTCAAGGAATGCTAATACTATACCATATTTTTTTCGGCTTGAAAAGGCTTTTCGAAAATTTTTTAAAATCTTTTGCCGCCGCACAAAAAAACAGGCGATGCTCTTGCATTTTTGCAGCAGTTGTGCTATTCTATGAAGAGAATATGCCGCTGAAAACAGTTGTTTTCGGAGAAAGCGTTTTTTTGTGAATAATAAGATCCTCTGTTCCACGGGCGCGATCGTGGGGCGCGATAATCGGTGGAATCACCGTCTCGTTACCGCTTACGGCAAGGAGATCGATGCAGACGGCTTTGAACTCATGATGGTTAAGCCCTATTATGACGATCTTGGTACCGTGCTTGACGATTATAATAAAAGCGGGCTTTCCTTTCCCGTCATCCACGCCGAAAAGGATATCGGTATCTTTTTGGGCGGTGAGGAAGAGGATGAGAGGGAAGGGCTTCGCCTTTTTCGTCTCAACTGTCATGCAGGAAAAGCGGTGGGCGCTGAAAAGCTGGTGCTTCATCTCTGGAGTGGGCAACGCTCTGACCGCTATATCGAGCGCAACCTTGCGGTGACGGAAAAGCTGTTTGCCATTGCCGAGGAATACGGCATCGCGCTTCTTTGCGAAAACGTGCCCTGCGTCATGCAGGATCCTCTGACGCATCTTGCGGCACTTCGTGCCCTTCATCCCCACGCCGCCTTCGTTTATGACCTGCGCTTCGGCGCGTTTCACGGGCAAAACGAGGCGATCCTCGCATCAGGCGCGCTGTCCGACGGCAGAGTGGCACATATGCACGTCAGCGATTACGTCGGGCCGCCGCACGATTTTTCCTCTCTGCGTCCGATCCCGCATCTGGGTAAGGGCATTATCGGTATGGCGTCACTTCTTTCGCGTATTGCACCGCTTTACCATGGCAGTGTGACGCTTGAATCCCCCGAAATATGTCCCGACACCTGCCGATACGACGTGATCAATGCCGACCTTGCCTTTATGAGACGCTACCTCGGCGGATCGGATCTATTCTACTCAAAAACATGAAAAGGAGCAGTTTACTGCGTAGGGTGACAGTATGTTATATCAAGTGATGCTGATCCTTTCGGTGGCGGTCTTCGTCCTGTTCGTCGGGCTGGCCTACCTTGCGTCGATCAAGCATAAGGGTGCAAGAGGTCTTCTCCGCCCCTTGAACATCGTGATCGTGGGTGTCTTTTTGTCGGGGGCACTCCTTTATCTCCCCATCTATTTTGCAGTTCCCTCCATCTCGCTCGTCGAAGTGTTGATGAATACCGTGCATGACGTGTTACAGCTCTTCACGGTAGACAGCGATATGGGCGTTATCTACGAGGGCGTCGTGGGACTTGAAAGCGAAACGCTTCGTCTTCTGTATTCGGTGTGGTTCTCGCTTCTCTACGGTCTGTCACCGATCCTCACCTTCAGCTTTTTGCTCTCTTTCTTCAAGAATGTCAACGCCTATCTGCGTTACGCCAGCCACTTTTTTTCCAATGTCTATATCTTTTCCGAGCTGAACGAGCGCTCGCTTGTTTTTGCCGAAAACATTCTCAAAGGGGCTAAAAAGGCAAAGGCGAATGCGAAAAAGAACAAGCTGAGCGGCATGCACACCGCCTCGCGAGCGGTCGTTTTTCTCGGTGTCGACGATGAAAATGAGGAGATGGCAGGCGTTGCCGAACGCGCAAGAGCGCTCGGCGCGATCCTTTTCTCAAAGGATATTGTCTCGGCAAGACTCAGCTTCCACAGTAAGAAACGTCTTTTCAACGTGTTTCTGATCAGCGAAGACGAGTCTGCAAACGTAGATCTCACCATCGGTCTTCTCACGGTCTACGGTAAGCGTCCCAGAACGCATGTCTACGTCTTCTCGGACAGCGCCGAGAGTGAGCTGCTTCTCAATCACGCAGAGCGCGAGAAGCCTGTGTCGGACAAAAAGCGTGCAAGACTTGCAAAAAAGGAAGCTCGCTTTGCCCAAAAGCTTGCAAAGGCAAGAAAGCGCGAGGAAGAGGAACGCCGATCGATTCCCCCCGAGAAGCTTGATGCATATGACGAGAAGATCCGCAGAAGAGAGGCAAAACGGCACGAGGAAATACCCTATGCGCGCGTTAAGCGCGTCAATGTCATTCGCGCGCTGATCAACCAGACGCTTTATGAAACGGGTGAAAAGGCACTCTTCCATAAGGATTGGTCGCCAAGGTCTGATATGAAGCCCGAAGAGATCGAAGCGACCATGGAGCGTCGTGCGCTTGCTGAGATCGACGGCGAAAAGATCCTTTCCGTCGTGGTCATCGGTATGGGTCTTCACGGTATGGAGATGGTCAAGGGGCTTGCGTGGTACGGTCAGATGGTCGGCTACCGTCTCTATATCAATGCCTTTGACAGCGAGGAGGACGCAAAGTCCATCTTTGCCGCAAAATGCCCTGAGCTGATGTCGAAGGAATTTAACAGCCCTGAAGCAGAGGGGCAGGAGGATTGCTATCGCATCTCGATCCACAAAGCCAACGTATTCAGTCTGGATTTCCGCGAGAAGCTGAAAACGCTTCCCAAGGTCTCGTACATAGTTGTCTGTCTCGGTGACGACGAGAAAAATCTCGAGGTCGCCGTGCAGATGCGTTCCTTCTGCGCCACGCTCGGTTGGGAGCCGTATATTCAGGCGATCCGCTATAACACCGGCGAAAACGAGGATTTCAGCAACGCGCGTAACTTCAAGGGACAGCCGTACGAGATCGATCTGATCGGCGATATGAAGAATATCTATTCCGAAAAGGTCATTCTCTACTCCGAGCTTGAGGAAAAGGCCCTTGCCCGTCATCTTAAATGGGGCGATGAGGATGATTTCTGGAAATTTGAATACAACTATAATTCCTCGGTCGCTTCCGCACTGCATCACGAGCTGAAGATCCACCTCGGACTTCCCGGCGCCGATCTTGCCCCCAATGACAGAACACCCGAAGAGAAGGACGTTATCCGCCGTCTTGAGCATCGCCGCTGGAACGCCTATATGCGCTCCGAGGGTTACGTGTTCGCCAACAAGCGAAACGATCTTGCCAAGCAGCACCACTTTCTCGTCTTTTTTGACAAGCTACCTCCCAAGGAGCAGGCCAAGGACGACGATTGATCACCATTGCTTTTTTTGGATTCTCCGTTCGGGTGAACGGAGAATCTTTTCTTTTTCTCGTTGCTTTTTCAAAAAAACTGTGATACAATAAGCTATCAAGAGGCGGTATACCGCCTGCCCTTACAAAAGGGGTGGCAGGTGCGCTTCGTGTGCATACACTTTGATAGGAGTACTTTGGAAGGGAGCGCTTTTTTGAAGTTCGATAGAAAAATGAAACGCGCGTGGGCGGAAGTCGATCTCGACGTGATCGCGCATAACTACGCCGTCGTGCGCGGTGTAACAGCTTCCTCGGCCAAGATATGCTGCGTCATCAAGGCGAATGCCTACGGTCACGGTGCCGTCACGCTTGCACGCTTTTACGAGCGCGCGGGCGCTGATTTTCTCGCAGTCTCCAATCTTGAAGAGGCGCTTGAACTGCGCCGCGCCAAGGTGACCTTGCCGATCCTTATTCTCGGGTTTACGCCGCCCGATGCCGCGCCCATTTTGTATGAAGAAAATATCTCGCAATGCGTTTTTTCCTACGATTACGCACGTGCTCTCTCCTCTGCTGCCGTTGCCGCAGGGGTAACGGTCAAGGCTCATTTTAAGATCGATACCGGCATGTGTCGCATCGGATTCGATTGCAGATGCCCCAAGGCGCTTGACGCCTGTCTTGACGAGCTGTTTTGCTCGGCAGGTCTGCCCGCGCTTTTGCGCGAGGGGATCTTCACCCATTTTTCCTCGGCGGACGAGGGCGAAAACGGAAGAGATTTCACCCTGCGTCAGCTTGCACTTTTTAACGAGCTGACCGACCGTCTGGCAGAACGGTCGATCCGTTTCAGCTTGCGACATGCCGCCAATTCCGCCGCGATCCTCGATTATCCCGAAAGCCATCTTGACATGGTGCGTGCAGGCATCCTGCTGTACGGACTTTTGCCCTCGGCAGGGATCGTCACGAAGGTCGATCTTCGCCCGGCACTTGTGCTGAAAACCGTTGTTGACCTCGTCAAAACGGTTGAAAAAGGGGAGACGTTGAGCTATGGTCGCGCGTTTTCTGCATCGCACACTATGCGCGTGGCTACCTTGCCGATCGGCTATGCCGACGGCTTGTGGCGCTCTGCGGGTGAGAAGGGGCTTGCGCTTGCGATCGGCAAGGGCAAAGCACCCATCGTGGGTAGGATCTGTATGGATCAGTGCATGGCAGACGTTACTGCGCTCTCCGAAGTGAAGTCCGGGACTGTCGTCACCGTCTTTGGGGGCGAGGGGGAAAGCGTTGCCGCACTTGCTGCGCGTCTTGGTACGATCGGCTACGAGATCCTGTGTGCGCTGGGTGAGCGCATTCCGCGCATCTATCTTGCGGGCGGAGAAGTGGTCTCGGTGTTTGACCGCATTCTGCCTTCTTTTTCATAAAACAACCTTTTCGGGAGTACTGTTATGAACAAACGCGAAACGGCAAAGGTCATGCTGGCGCTTATCCGCGCCGAGCTTTTCTCGGAAGAGATCTCCAAGGATGTGATCGAAGCCATTGACGAAGAGGCGGTGGCGTCTCTTTACCGCCTTTCAAAATTTCACGATCTCGCCCACATCGTGGGCAACGCGCTCTCGCGTGCGGGAAAGCTCTCGGGAGAGGCAGTGGCGAAATTTCAGCGCTGGCAGTATCTTGCCGTCTATCGCTATCAGCGCATCCTTTATGAGCTTTCCTCGGTGAAAGCTGTGTTGAATGAGGCGAAGATCGCCTTTATGCCGTTGAAGGGCACGGTTCTTCGTGAGCATTATCCCGATCCCTCTATGCGAACGAGCTGCGACATTGATATTCTCGTACATCCCGAAGATCTTGAGCAGGTGAAAGCGCTCCTTGCCGGGAAGCTGCATTACCGTCCCGACGTAGAGGGAAAGCACGACGTGAGCTTTTTCACCCCGAGTGAACTGCACGTTGAGATTCATTTCGCGCTCTGCACGAAGGAGGATAAGCGTACCTACGGTCTCGGTGATCCTTGGGAGCAGGCACACCCTGTTGAGGGCGAGGCGTATGAATACGCTATGACGAACGAATTTTTCTACGCCTATGCGATGGCGCACACTGCCAAGCATTTTTACGTCGGCGGCTGCGGTATTCGCCCCTTCATGGATATCATCGTGATGAGGGCGCACATGCCCTATGATGAAGAAAAGGTGCAAGCGCTGTTTGATAAGGTCGATCTTGCCCCCTTTGCCGCCTATGCCGAAAAGCTCGCCGCCTGCTGGTTTCTGGGCACAGAACGCGATGATACGATCGATTTTATGGAGGAGTATCTTCTGGAGGGCGGTACCTACGGCAGTATGGAGGGCTATATCATTTCGATCCAGGGCGACAAAAGCGGGGCTTACTACCTTTTTCACAAGATCTTTCTGCCTTTTTCGGACATGAAACTGCAATTTCCCGTTTTAAAGAAGTGGCCGATCCTCTTGCCCTTCTGCCATATCGCGCGTTGGTTTGCTATTATCTTTTTGCGTCGTAAGGAGGCAGGCATACAAATGCGTGCCAGCGTCAGGCTTGACCGCGACAAAACGCGCCGCGTCATTGACATGAAAAAAAAGTTGCATCTTGATTGAAAAAACAAAGCCACGCCCATTAACGCGATGTCCTTAGCAGAGATTTTTCACTTTGACAAACGTGCAGGCATCGCATCTGACCGGTCAAACGCTTTATGGGCTAAGCCCAAACCCCTGTTACAAACAGAAAGAGAAAACATGCAAAATCTTGCATGTTTTCTCTTTTTTCTGTTGGTGATGTTTTTGCTAACGCAAAAGTGATGTTATGCTACGCATAATGATGTTGCTCGCGAATTGCTGTGCAATTCTTTGCTCGCAGTGATGTGATGTTTGCCCACTGTGCCAATGGCACAACATCATTCACGCAGTGAACATCACTGCCGCAGGCAACGTCATTTGCCCGTAAGGGCAAACATCGTTTAGCGTGAATGCGCCGCTTGGAGCATCACGCTATTAGACGGGAGGCTTTTTCGCTTGTTCGGTATATCCCAATATCGCTTACACGGATCGTTCTCGCCCTTGAATGCCTCTCTCTGAACCGTCCCTATCAGTCGGTCTGCACCGTGAGGATCTCGCCGTTTTGTGCGCTGCTGCTGCCGATCTTGCCCATGCCGAAATAGAAGGTCTCGCCGTCAAAGGCAAAGCTCATGGCGGGCAGGGGGTGTTTAAATCGAAAGAGTGTGTCGAAAGCCTTGCCGTCTTCACTTGTTTGAACGTAGACGGTATAACCGGAAAGGGTGCGGTCGTAGCTGAGCAGATAGAGAAGACCGTCATATACGAAAAGATCGGTGACGGCATCGGCATGCTGAAGCGCGATCTCCTCCGGCAAGGACAAGCCCTCCTCGGTATAGCGGCAGAAATAAAGCCTTTCGGTTGTGAAGAAATATCCGTCACCGAAGGCGGCCTTGGCGATGATCGGGACGTAGGTCTCCTTCACGAGGTCGTATTTTTTTGACCACGAGGTCACGAAGTGAAACTGTGGTGAGGCAGCATCCTCATTATAGATAAACAGATTATCGTTGTAAAGGCAGTAAAGTGCATCCTCGAAGACAAAAAAATCGTATACGCGGTTAAGCCCTTCGGCAAGCACGGGCAGGCCGTCCATGACGGTGGGAACGGTCTCAAAGCTGACGCCGTTATCGCGCGATAGAGCGAGAGGCATATGCCATTCGTCAACGCCGAGGGCAGCGAAAAGCATACCGTCGTAAAGCGCAAGATCAAAAACGTGAATGCCGTTCATAATGCCTGAAATCGTTTCAAATTCGCCGTCGGTCAGTCGATAGTAGCTACCGCTTTCCCAACCGCCGATGGGATCTGTGCCCGGGATCGTCAGTTGTCCGTTCAAAACCAGAAAACGGTTGATCTGTTCGTCGGGGATCGCGCCGCAGGTCTCCCAGCTTTCTTCGTCGAGGCTGTAACGCATGGCGTGTTCGGGGGAGATATTATCGTCGAAATCGCCTGCGCCGACGTATAAGTCTCCCTCAAAGACAGTCATATCCCACGGAATGCGCGCCGAGGCGGTAAGCGCTTCATAGGGGACGCCGATCGATTGCGGCTCAACCTGTTTTACACACGCCGTCAGAGAAAGAAGAAGGGCAATTGCCAGGCAGCATGCGAGGGATCGTATTGCCGTACGTTTCATATTGCCTCCCTGCTTTTTTTCTTATTGTAGCACGGTATCCTCACTTTGTCAAACACAATCGGCGTAAGGTCGGTCAAAAAGCGAAGCGGTGGGAGCAAATTTGCTCCCACCGCGGCTATTCGTTTTTCGTGAAAATTATTCCTGCACTTCGATATGAGTAATGTGAGGATTCATGCCCTCGTACCAATAGAGGAAGCCCTCTACGTTCACAACGTCGCCTGCTTCAAGCGTGCCAACGGTGGTGTAAACGTCGGAAGAAGTGCCGGTGAGGTAGACCTCAACGCAGAAGTCGTAAGAAGCGCCGTTCTTGCTGAGGGTGAGGTAGATGTCGTCTCCGGGCTCGCCGTTCTTGTAGGAAACGGTCTCTACTGTCATGTCGGAGAAGGAAACGAGCTCGTTCTGATGGTCGATAAGGGTGTCGCTGCCGAGAAGCGAGGTTGCGTCGAAGGCGGTAGCAACGAAGGTGTCGTCCCCTTCAACGAAGGTGAAGGTCGCGTCGACTACTTCGACTTCGCCTGCCCATTCGCTCTTGAAGCCGTTGACGCTGATCTTTGTGCCGGGAACCAGCTTAGCGGCGTCTGCCTCGGAGCAAGCAAGCTCATAAAGGAAGTATGCGCCGTCAGGGCTCTGGCAATAAACGGTGATCTTGTTGTCCCACCAGGACTGGGTTGCCTGAACGTAGGTTTCGATAAAAACGGCGCTGTTAAGTTCAGCAGCTACGTATTCATCGTGTGTCATAGGTTTGTCACCGCCGCAGGCAACGAGCGTAAGAACAAACGTGACGAGCAAAAGAATTGCAACGATCTTTTTCATTTTTCATATCTCCTTTGATTTTCAGCCTTTATAAGCTATACACCGATATTATACCGCATCTTCCTGAAAATAGCAATGGCATTTCGGCAGATTTTTTACTCTTTTTTCCTTTTAATTTTGTTCATGCCGACGTATACGCCCATCGCGCACCAGCACAAGGAGAGACTCACGATCAGCGCGACAGACGCGCCCGGCATTTTTCCAAGCTCAATTTTACCTGCTGTGGAGGCGATCTGATCAAGTCGGTAGAGCGAGATGACCTCGTCAAAATCGTCTGAAAGTGAATGGCGCGTGACCTTTTGACCGCGCCTTACTGCTTTGTTCACGTTTTCGATCAGCTGACCGGCGGCGTTACGCAGGGAAGCAGAGCCGTTGAAAACAGGGGTGACAAAGGTGTTTTCGGTGTTGTTGAGAAGCAGCTTTGTGGCATCAAGCTTGACGCTGTAGTAAAGGTCGTTGTCCTCGCCGCTTCTTGCAAGGTAGTCGAGGTATTCGGCCGAGGTCTGCGCCTTGCCCGTGACGGGGGCGTAGCCCTCTGTCTGAGAATAGGCGATCTGCACGTCGTTCGTCAGCATGTACTGTGCAAAGAGCCAGGAGGCGAGTACCTCCTGCGGATCTTCCTTGTTGAAGAGGCAGATCGAAGGACCTTGCGAGATCATTTTCGGGTTTTCTGCGTCGAATTGGGGGACGGTCATGACGACTGTCTCAAACTCGACCAGCTTATCCTCGGCAATGTCAATGAGGGGCGCATCAGAGCCCATCCATGTCGCGCCTGCCGTTGAGTCGACGGCGAAGATGCACTGTCCTGCGTTGAGAAAGTTGGCGGGGTAGCCTGCCAGCTTGAAGGTATTGAACGCGCCGCTTGAAACGTGCTCGGCAACTGTGAGAAGGATCTCCTTCGTTTCATCGTTGAACAGGAGTATCTCCCCTTCGTCGGTCGAATAGAGAGCGTTTTGCTGTTCAAGCATCTGGATCATCATGTTGTCGGTTGATTTGTAGATGAATGGGATCAGCACCTTCTGCCCATTGACGAGGTAATTACCGTTCGCATCTTTGGCCATCGCCGCCTCCGAGACCTCCCACACAAAGTCCCAGGTCAGCGTTTCGGGCAGGGTGAAGCCGAGCTTTTCAACGTAGGTCTTGTTAACGTAGCACGCCTCTGTCGAGCGCATGTAGGGGATGGCGTAATGACTGCCGCCGATGACGCACTCGTCGAGAAACTCGGGGATGATCTCTTCAAGTGTGGGTGAATCGAAGCGCACCTCACTGCCGCCAAGTCCGTAGGCGGGGTCGCTGAAGAGGCCGTCAAGCGGTACGACGGTGTTTTCGCCCGTCAGATAGGTGGCGATATGGTCGGGATAGGTGATGCAGACGTTGGGCGTCGTGTTGGTCGATAGGTTAGTGATCACGTCGTTATAGATCTGCCCGTAGTCGGTATAGAGTCGAAGATTGACCTTTATATTCGGATAGATCGACTCAAAATCGGCAATCGCCTGCTTATAGATCGCGACCTGCGTCAGATTGGTGTCGTTTTTCGCCCAGAAGGAGATCTCGTAGTGCTTCGTTTCGTCAAAGAAAGACGGTATCTCGTAGCTTTGCCCCGCAATGAGCGAGGCGCTGCCCTCGGTTGGCTCTTTTCGCGTGCCGTGGCAGGAGGTGAGCGCGAGAAGCAGCGAGACGAGTAAAAGAAGTGAAAGCATACGTTTCATCCCTTGATACCTCCTCTTGAAACACCTGCCATGATCTTTTTACGGAAAACGAGAAAAAGAATGATAAGCGGTAGAGAAACGACCACCACAGCGGCCATCATGGCGGGAAGGTTGTCGCGTCCGGAGCCGTTTTCGCGGGGCTCCTGGATAGCGGTTGATACGAGATAGTAGTCTGGGTCGGCGGTTGTGAGGGGCTGCCGGT
>CAZYFC010000041.1:0-10883 GCA_964646715.1 uncultured Lachnospiraceae bacterium | reverse complement strand
TTTGTCCCTTTGAGCGAAAACCCTTCTGTTCTTCGCTGTTTTTTTGTAAGACAACTATTGATTACTCGGCAACGCCATCCTGCTCGGGGGCTTCAACGGGGGCTTCCTCGGCAGGTGCTTCAACAGGCGTTTCCTCGGTGGGCGCTTCAGCAGGTGCCTCTGTCGGTGCGTTGGCAGACTTACCCTTCTTCTTGCCCTTTTTCTGCTCAAGCTCAGCGAGCTTCTTAGCCTTTTCTTCAGCTTCCTTGGCAGCAGCCTCCTGCGCGGCCTTTTCAGCCTCGGCAGCTCTCTGCTTGGCAAGGATCTCTCTTGCGGCCTCGTTAGGCACGTCCACACAGCGAACGGCAGATTTAAGGATACGGATATGGCTCTTGTCCTTACCGGTCTCGATGGTACAGGTCTCTTCCTTGATGCTGACGATCTTACCGATAATACCGCCAATGGTGGTGATCTCGTCGCCAACGACGAGACTGTCACGCATGTCCTTGACCTCCTGCTCACGCTTCTTGTTAGAACGGCTGGAGAACCAGAAAACGGCGATCATCACAACGATCATGATGATCCAGAGCCATGCACCGCTGCCACTCGGCTGACTGCCGGACGATTCGGTCAACAGCGCGGGAATAGTCCAAAACATAGTTGTATTGCCTCCTAATGGTATTGATGATTATCGTATTTATTATACAGAACTAATCGGACTTTGTCAAGACAAAATAGAGTCGAAAACTGAAAGATACGTGAAAAAGCCGTGAAAATCAGGAAGTAAAGAAAAAAGGACGGCGAGGCGGCTCGTACGTGAGTGAAAGAGGCAGTGAGCCAAAGCGTGAAAAAAACTCATCCTTCAGAATGGCGCATCTGCCAATGTCACGGTAAGACCCCTTGACGCACACAGCGTGCCGTGCCACGCCCTCAAACTGCATGCCGTTGTTCTCCATCACGGCGCGTGAACGGTCGTTTTCGACCATATACCGCGCCTCGGCACGGTGGAAGCCGAGCGTATGAAAGGCAAAGCGCAGAATCAGTGAAACCGCTTCGGTGGCAATACCTCTGTGCCAATAGGGGGCGGCGAGCACGTAGCCGAGCTCAACCGTTTTATTCGGCATATCGACGCGTGTAAAACCGCAAGTGCCGATCATTCTGCCGTCCTCCTTACAGACAACGGCAAAATCGAAAAAGCTGTGCGCCTTATACTGCTTGAGGACAGCGTCAATATAACGGCAGGTGTATTCCATTGAGGGGTGAGGTGACCAGAGCAAATGACGCGACACCTCGGGATCGTGGCAGTATGCAAACATATCGGGGGCATCCTGCTTTGTAATGCGGCGAAGCGTGATCCTCTCGCCCTCGATCACGGGGTAGCGATCAAACACTGTCAGGATTGTATCCATAAACGAGAAGCCCCCTTTCGAAGAACAGACGCAAAAAAGAAAGCGACGTTTGCCGCAGGCGGCTTTCACCTTCTTCATTATACACTGAAAAACATGCATTTTCTTCATTATACACGAGAAAAGAGAACAAATCAAGTTTTTTTCGGAGGAACTTCACGCGAATTTCATAAAAAAACTTGCATTCGATTTTTCTTTATGGTATAATGATATGTCTTGTGGCAAAGCCCCGCTCAAGCGCTCATAGACCGCCGTCCGAATGCATACAGATGGCAGAAAAGAGTCGGTTTTCACCGGGGGGAGGGCGTCTATGAAAACGCGTGCTGTCACCTTAATAAAAAAAGATCTCTGTTACTTCGTGTCTATACTCGGCTTTTTCATCGGAACGCTTTTGCTCGCGCTTTTGCCGAAATCGCTCCTGCCGATCGCACCGCCGATCGCCTCGGCATTTCTTTCCGATACGCCCCTTCTTTCACTTGTAGCGGATTATGCCGAAGAAGTCAAGCTCCTTCTTCCCGCAGCACTTCTCCCTTTTGCGCTGAAAAGCTCCCTGCCCGCTTACCCGCTTCTCTTTCTGCGCGGCGTTTACTGCGGTCTTTCCTCGGCGTTTTTCTTTCTGAGAGGCGCTTTTCCGATTGCCCTCGTCTACCTGTTCCTCGGTATCGGCGTTCTCTATTCCCACGCCTCGGCACTCCATTGCCTTCTGAGGGCGCTTGACCTGCCCAAGCAGAAGCGCCTTCTTCCCATCCACCATTTTCTCTTCTTTTCGGGCGCTTTATGTCTCTTCGTCCTACTGCGCAACCTCGCCTATATGCTGTTTTGACCGTCTTCGATATCGGACGGAAGATCATTTTTGTAAAAAAGGACTGATGCTGTGAAAAACAACCGCAAAAAAAGTCGCTTCAATCTCTATGATTGGCTTTATAAAAGAGATCATAAGCCGGACGCGGATGACGATAAGGATCATCCACGCGACTTTTTCTTCTTCTTCAAGCTCCTCTGGCGCAATATCGGAAGACTCTTCTCGATCAATCTCTACTTCACCTTCGGCAATCTTGCGCTCTTTCTGCTGCTTCTCATTCTGAGCGGCAGTATCGGCCCTCACTCCTCCGCCCCCGCAAGCGACCTCTATGCGCCGCTTTACGGCGCCTCGCTCTTTTCAGGGGGCTCGCCGATCTTAAGCAGCCTTCTTGCCGTCCACGGCACGCAGTCCGAGATCTCGGTCATGACACCGCTTATGATCGTATTAACGGTGCTGGCGATCCTTCTGCTTGCAGCCACCTTCGGTCCCGTAATGACCGGACTTGCCATCAATCTGCGTAGCCTTGTCAGGGGCGAGCCGCTTTTCATGTGGAGCGATTTCTGGCGCGCGATCCGCACCAACCTCCGCCAAAGCATCTTCCTCGGCATCATCGATCTCGGCATCATCGCGCTCCTCATATACGGCACCGTCTTCTACTATATGAACCTCGGTCTTTCGATGATCACAAACGTTTTCTTCCTCTTCACACTGGTACTGATCGTCTTATACCTCTTCATGAGAAAGTATCTCTATCTTATGCTCGTGACCTTTGAGCTATCGATCCCGAAGCTCTTCAAAAACGCCCTGATCTTCTCTCTTTTAGGTCTTGGCAGAAACCTCATCTCGACCGTTGCCTGCATACTCGTGGTGATCGTCAACCTTGCGCTTTTCATCGTCTATATGCCGATCGGCATAATACTTCCCTTCATCATCACCGTCGGCATCTGTCTCTTCATCGACGCCTACGCTGCTTGGCCCAAGATCCAAAGCACCATGATCGATCCCTATATAGGCATGGACGGCGAATATGACGAAGGAAAGGAAGAGGCTGACGGCGTACAAGCCTGAAATGGTTTTTTTGTCAAATAAAATATGTACAAAAAGTAAATTTTAACGAAATCCTCTTTCAAAAAGAAACCGTATGTGGTATAATAGCACTCGCGTCTGTTTATTTATCTTAAACATTAAATTGTAATAGCACTAAGAATCCAAAGGAGACACCAAACCATGAGAACCAAAAGAATTCTCGCACTTATTCTCGTAACGGTTATGCTCGTAGCTTCGCTGGCAAGCTGCTCTTCCGCTTACAACAAACCTGCAGAATACCTCACCCTTCCCTCTTCTCTCGGCAACATCGTCATCTCTTACGCCGAGCTGAAAGAAGCCCTTGATGAACAGCTCAAGGAATCGCTTGAAGGTTCCGAGGGACAGGTTTTTGAGCCCGTCACCGATGCCGACGCCGTTATCCAGAAGGGCGACCAGGTATACATCGACTACACAGGCACCACCTCTGCCGACGTTTCCGAGTCGATCAAGGAAGGCCTTTCCGGCGAAGATCTCTATCTCACGATCGGCTCTAACTCCTCCACCTTCCCCGTTGATTACACCAACAAGAACAACGACTCCTCCGAGGACGACAGCGACGACCTCACCACCCTCGTGGAAGGCATCGAGGATCAACTGATCGGCCACAAGGTCGGTGAGACCGTTACCGTCACAGGTAAGTTCTCTAACACCTACAGCACCTCCGATCTCAAAAACGTTGAGGTCACCTACGAGATCACCATCAAGGCGATCGCAAGAATCACCGTCACCAACAGCTTCACCGTCGGTCTTACCTATACCGTTACCGACGATCTGACTGAGGTTGACGCCGATACCCTTCTCGACGTGATCGAGACGACCTCCGTCGTTGACGAAGAAGAGACCCCCGATAGCTCCTCCGAGACCTCCGAGGATGAGGCTTCCCCTGCCTCTGACGACACCGCCGCAGACGACACCGACGCAGACGACACCGCCGAGGATACAACGGATGAGACCACCGAAAAGTCCTTTGAAACCCTCTTCCCCGACGTAACCACTTCAAAGACCTTCGACCTCACCTCCTCCACCACGACCTTTGGCGCGATCTTCACCGTCGCTGACATCGTCCGTTACCTTGAAGGCAAGCATCTCTACGATCAGTTCACCATCCAGATCCCCGTTCCCGAGGATTATGAGAATGAAGACTATGCAAGCTATCGCGGCAAGACCATCTACTACACCGTCAAGATCGAATCCACCACCTCCATCCCCGAGTGGACCGACTACTTTGCAAACAAGTGGACTCAGGGCGAATACGAGACGACTGAAGCATACGAGGAATACCTTATAGGCGAACTCAAGAAGTCGCTTGCTTACGACGCGATCCACGACGCCTCCGAGATCATTGAATACCCCTACAAGGAATGGGAACAAAGCTACGAAAACTATGTTGAGCAGTACCTCTGCGATTTCCTTGCAGATGCCTCCGACTCCAGCAGCTCCGTTACTCTTGCCGACTTCACGCCCTCTGAGATCAAGGCGCTCGTTTCGGATGACGAGTACGATGCGATCCGCGTTGACGCTACAAACGCCGCAAAGGTTGCAGTAAAGCAGAGACTTGTTATGGAAGCACTCTTTGCCGAGCTGGGCATTGAGATCACGAAGGCCGAGTACAAAGAAAAGCTCGCTGAAGAGGAAGAAAGCTTCAACACCAACTTCTTCTATTACTACTATTACTACGGCATCTACTCCTTCGACCAATATGTCACCTATATGGGCGGCAAGGAATATTTCGAACTGCAGTTCAAGTATGAGAAGCTCCTTGACAAGCTTCCGGAAGTCGTTCAGTATGAATCTGCTCCCACTGAGGACGCTGAGTAAAATATGACTTTGACAGGCTTCGTCTCTTGGTTTACTGAAAAGAGACGAGGCCTGTTTTTATACAGAGAAAGGTGGTTACATGAAACGTTTTTTTGCTGTTGTTCTCTCGCTTTTGCTTCTTTTACCTCTTCTTGTTGCCTGCGGCGACCCCTATAAGCATCCTGAAAAATACGTTTCTCTTCCGGCGCTGTCCGAGATCACGGTAACTAACGCGCAGGTGGAAGAAACACTTGACGACGTGCTCTCTGAGCTTCTTGAAAATCTCACGGGCGAGCACTTCACACCGGTTGAAAAAAGCGGTGAAACGGTAAAAAAAGGCGATAAGGTCTACATCAGCTATGAGGGATATGCAAGCGATCCCTCGATCACTCTTTCTGCCGAAGCGCTTTCCGCACTGACCGCCACGGAGAGCGATATGATCTCGATCGTTCCCGGCTCGGGCGAGCTTCCCGAAGCACTTGAAACCATTTTGATCGGCTGTAAAAAAGGGGATACCGTCAGCGTCACGCTGACCTATACCGAGGATGACACCGACGTTACCGAGCTTATAGGCAAGGAAATCGTTTTAACCGTCAATATTCTCTCCTTCTCCCGTCTTACCGTCACAAAGGATCACGCGGTCGAGCTGCAGTATACTGTCTCGCTTACCGACGGAAGTGTACCGCTTGACACGCTTCTTCCCCTTCTCAAGGGCGCCGTGGAGACCACCGATCTTGCCGACAGTGAGGACACCTTCAATGAGGCCTTCACCGCGGCAGAGCTTGCCCCTCACGTCATCGGCAGAAACAAGCTCGAGAGCTTTTCCTTTACGCTGACGCTTGATGCCGAACGCGCCGCGAACTACGGCTACGATCATGCCGTCGAGCTCACCTTCCACGCCACGCTGAACGAGGCGACGATCACCCCCACCGAGTTTACCGAAACAATGGTCAGGGAGCTCACCTACGGCTCGATCACGACAGTTGATGCCTACTACGATTACTGCCGCGTGATGGTCAAAGAAAACCTGGCACTCCAGGCAATTGCCGATGCTGCGACCTATACCGACAGTTATCCCGACGACCTCTACGAGCAATACTACAGCGAGAACTACAACGAAGCCCTCTACGCCTACGTCGGCAATACGGCTGATTACACGACTGAGGATCTTGCGGCTCTCCTCACCGCTGACGTACTTGCCGCGGTAGACAACGCCGCGACAGAAAACACGCTTGCCGAGCTTCGCGAACGCTTTTTGTTCGAATACCTGTACGACCAACTCGATCTGAAGCTGACAGATAAGGAATATAGCGAAGCCCTGAACGAGCTTTACGATACCTACGTTGAGAATTACTACTACATGATGTACTACTACGGCATCAACTCTGCAGAAGACCTTGAAGAAATGCTCGGCAGAGACTACCTTGAAGTACAGTTTCTTTACGAAAAACTGCTCCCCCTGCTCAAGGATGAGATCCAATTCGTGGATTAAAATACGGTCGTCGTCTGTCTTAACCGACAAAACCAACGCGGCGCCGAGAAAGTAGCTGTTATGAAAACCAAACTTTGTATCCCCCTTCTTCTGGCAATGCTCCTGACGCTCACACTTTTCACCTCCTGCGGAGGAAATGAGAGCACCACTGCCGATGAGAGCACCACCGCCGAAGGCACCACCACCGTAGATGAGGTCACCACCGAGGATCCGCTCGCTACCGCCTACGATGATCCCGAAGCCTATATTTCACTCCCCGCACTTTCAACGATTCTGGTTCCTACGGGCCCGATCAACGAGAAAGTTGACGCCTATTTTGCCGAAGTACTCGCTTCTCTCGGCAGAACCGATTATCTGCCCACCTCTGAAGGCACCGCCGCCATCCTCGGTGACTGTGTGAACATCCATTACACAGGTCGCGCTAAGGATGAGAGCATCACCCTGTCGGAAAGCACGCTTGCAGGTATGACGAACGCCACAGACGAAGCAGGCTACGATCTCGTGCTCGGCTCGGGCTCCTTCATCGATGGCTTTGAGGAACAGCTTGTCGGCGTCAAGGCAGGCGAAACAGTTACCATCGAGGTCACCTTCCCCGACGGCTATTCAACAGAGCTTTCCAACCTCCCCGTCTATTTTGACGTAACCGTCAATTCTATCACGCGCGCCACCGTCAGCGAACGCAACACCGTGCTGGTCACACTGCTCTATATGCTGAAGGAAGGCGAGGAGACCTCCGAGCTTGCCGCCTTTATGGAGGGCAAGGAGGTAGAGATCGACTTCACCGATATGACGGCCACCTTTGATGAATACTTCACGAACGCCGACATCAAGGACACCCTTCTCGGCCTCACTCTCTACGGAAGTGCCTCCTGTGAGCTCACGCTCTCCGCAGAGGATGCCGCCACCTTCGGCTACGACGGCGAGATCACGCTCACTGCCATGTTCACTGTTGAGACCATCGTCTACTATCCCACCGAACTGACCGATGAAGAGGTCAGCACCTTCACAGGTGGCGACTACACGACGGTTGCTGACTTCCGCCAGTACGTGTTCGATTATTATAAGAGCTCACAAGCGTATCAGGTCATTCTCGCTGAAGCGGAATATATCAACTTCCCCAACGATATCTACCGGCTCCTCTACGACGGCTACTACGACGATAAGATCTACAATCTTCTCGGTGACACCTCGTCTATGACTGAGGAAGAATTAGCCGCCGCACTGACCGACGAGATCAGGGCTTCCGCCGAAAGCTTTGCCGAGGAAAACGCCACCGCCGAATACAAGGATCGCATGGTGCTCAGCTATCTTGCAAATGTCTTAAACTATACGCTCACAGACGATGCATATAACACCAAGCTTGAGGCGCTATTCGATTACTACTACAACTACTATTATTTCTATATGATCTACAGCGGTATCACCTCTGTGGAGCTGTTTGAGGATTTCTACGGCGAAGACACGCTTCGCTTTGAATTTGCCTCCGAGGAGGTCATCGCCCTTCTCGGCGACCTCGTCACCTACGTTGACTAAACCGAATATACCGCAGCTCGTCCCAGAGTGGGGACGAGCTGCGTTTTTTCAGGCAAGATTTTTGATATTTTTCAAAAAATCTTGCTTTTTTTCTTGAAATCACGATGCAAGTGTGCTATGATAAATATGTATGTGATTTTGCAAAAAACGGCGGATACCCGCCGAGAAAAGGATCATAAAATGACAGAACTCAAACTGAAAATCGCTTCCAAGGTAAACGAGCTTCTGGATGAGGCTCTCTCTGCCGAGGAGATCGCACTCTCGCTTGAATATCCGCCCGACGATACGATGGGCGACCTCGCTTTACCTTGCTTCAAATTTGCCAAAGCGATGCGAAGATCACCGGTGATCATCGCCTCGACCCTGGCGGAAGGCTTCACGATCCCCGAGGTTGAAAAGGCAACTGCCGTTGGCGGCTACCTCAATTTCAAGATCTCGCCTGTTTATTGGGCAAGCGTTATAAAGAAAGTGCTTGATAAAGGCGCTGATTACGGCAAGAATGAGGACGGAAAGGGCAAGGTGTGTGTCCTTGACTATTCTTCCCCTAATGTCGCAAAGCCCTTCCATATCGGCCACCTCGGCACGACAGTCATCGGTCATGCCCTGAAAAAGCTGCATGAGTTTGCAGGCTATACCTGCGTCGGCATCAATCACCTCGGTGACTGGGGCACGCAGTTCGGCAAGCTCATTACAGCTCTGCGCCGTTTTTCCTCGCCCGATATCCTTGAAACCGCCACGATCGACGATCTCGTTTCCATCTACGTCAAGTTCCACGAAGAAGCCGAAAAAGACCCCACGCTGAACGAAGAAGCACGCGCTGAATTTCACAAGATGGAGCTTGGTGACCCCGAAAACATCGCCATCTGGCACAGGATCATCGAGATCTCGCTTGCCGAGTACAAGAAGACATACGATCTTCTTGGCATTGAATTTGACTCCTACAACGGCGAGGCCTTCTACACCGATAAGATGCAGGAGCAGATCGACGTCATGCGCGAAAAAAATCTTCTCACGCTTGACGACGGTGCGACCATCGTTGATCTTGATGAATACAAAATGCCGCCCTGCCTGATCCTGAAGCGTGACGGCTCCACCCTCTATCCTACCCGTGATATTGCTGCTGCAGTCTACCGCAAGCGCACCTACGACTTCGACAAATGTATTTATGTGACAAGCTCGGGACAGAGCCTCCACTTCGCACAGTGGTTTAAGGTGGTAGAGCTGATGGGCTACGGTTGGGCAGACAAGCTCGTTCACGTGCCCTACGGCACGATCTCGATCGGCGGCACAAAGCTCGCCACGAGAACCGGCAACGTGATCCTTCTTCGCGACCTCTTCGACACCGCCATTGAAAAGTGCCTTGCGGTCATTAACGAGAAGAATCCCGCCCTTGAAAACAAGGAAGAGATCGCCAAAGCCGTCGGTGTTGGCGCAGTTGTCTTCCACTACCTCCTGAACGGAAGGATCAAGGACAGCGACTTCAATATGGAGGACGCTCTCTCCTTTGACGGCAATACAGGCCCTTATGCACAGTATACCTATGCCCGTTGCTCATCGATCCTCGAGAAGGTTGGTGATGTAACTGACGGCGAGCTCGTTTTTACTGCAGAGAGTGAATACACCCTAGCCAAAACTCTCTCTCGCTTCCCCGAAGTCATCCGTGCAGCCATCCGCGACTACGAGCCCTCCACCGTCACACGCTATAGTCTCGACGTGGCAACAGCCTTCAACAAGTTCTATCAGGATTGCCGCATCATTGACAAGGAGGGCGCTGTGAACATCTCCCGTGCCGCTCTTGTTAAAGCAACAGGAAGCGTTCTCCGTAACGCCCTCTCCCTCATCTGCCTCAAAACACCCGAAAAGATTTAAGCTCATATACGATCCAGAAAGGAATGAAAATCAATGTCCGGACATAGCAAATGGAAGAATATCATGCATAAAAAAGAGAAGACCGACGCGCAGAGAGCAAAGGTCTTTACCAAGATCGGTAAGGAAATGGCAATCGCCATCCGCGACGGCGGCCCCGACCCCGTTTCGAACGGCAAGCTCGCCGATCTCATTGCCAAGGCGAAGAGCCTTAACGTGCCTAACGACAACATCAAGCGCGTGATTGAGAAGTATTCGGGCAACAACGCCGTCAACTATGACGAGATCACCTACGAAGGCTACGGCCCGTCGGGCGTTGCCGTGATCGTTACCACCGCCACCGATAACAAGAACCGCACCGCCGGTTCAGTTCGCCACTATTTCGATAAATTCGGTGGAAACCTCGGCTCAAGCGGCTGTGTCTCCTACATGTTCACAGACGCGGGCGTGATCGTGATCGATGCCGAGTCGGTCAAGGATGAGGATCAGCTCATGGAGGATGCACTCGAAGCAGGCGCTTCCGACTTCTCTGCAGAAGACGGCGCCTTTGAAGTCACTACCGAGGTCAGCGATCTATCCGCCGTACGTGACCTACTCGTGCAGAAGGGCTATACCGTAATCTCGGCAGAGGAGGACAAGATTCCCTCTTCGTATATAGAACTCACCGATCCCGAAGACGTTGAAAACATGAACAAGCTTCTTGAGCATCTTGAAGATGACGACGACGTGCAGAACGTCTACCACAACTGGGAAAACTGCGATTGACACCAAAAAAAACGCTTGCCTCGGCAAGCGTTTTTTTATGGCCTTTTTTTCTTATTCCTTGACAGTAAAGCTACCGGTGAGAAGCGTCACCCCGCTTGAAGAAACGGTGAGAAGACCGCCGTCGGTATGCGCGAGGATCTCATCGCCATCGGCAAGC
>CAZYFC010000040.1:0-10889 GCA_964646715.1 uncultured Lachnospiraceae bacterium | reverse complement strand
TTCTTTTTGCTTCCTCGTGCGTGAGCATGATAGCGTCACACATCGTTGCGTCGTCAACCTCGGTTGCGCCTGCTTCGATCATTACGACCTTCTTTTCGGAAGCGGCAACCGTCAGCTGAAGAGCGCTCTTTTCACGCTGCTCGCTGGTGGGGTTGATCACGAGCTCCCCGTCAACAAGACCGACGTGTACGCCTGCGATAGGGCCGTTCCACGGAATATCCGAGATGGAGAGGGCGATGGATGCGCCCAGCATGCCAACGACCTCGGGCGCGCAGTCGTTATCTACGCTCAGAACGAGCAGGTTGAGTGCGACGTCGTTACGAAGATCCTTGGGGAAGAGGGGGCGGATGGGACGGTCGATCACACGCGAGGTGAGGATCGCCTTCTCAGAGGGTCTGCCCTCGCGGCGGAGAAAGCCGCCGGGGATTCTGCCGACGGCGTAAAGACGCTCGTCGAAATCAACCGAGAGGGGCAGAAAATCGATGCCTTCTCTGGGCTTTGCGGATGCTGTTGCGGTTGCAAGGATGGATGTTTCGCCGTAGCGGATCAGGGCGGAGCCGTTTGCAAGGCCCGCTACCTTGCCGGTCTCAACCACGAGAGGTCTGCCGGCGATCTCGGTCTTGAATACCTTGTAATTTTCAAACATGTGTTTTTCCTCCGTAAATTTTTCTTTGCGGAGCCGCCGAATAGTGAATAGTGAATGCTCTCGGACGAAACGTTTCCTCCGAATCCTGTGACGGGCTGTTGCCTCGGGCATTCATTATTCATATTCAAGTAGCTCCGCGGTTTATCTTGTGTCTTTTGCTGTCGGGAAAGCTTCGCAAAAAAGGGCGTACATTTATAAACTCTTAAAAATGCACGCCCTTTTGTTTGCTATTACTTTCTGAGTCCGAGCTTGGCAATGATAGCGCGGTAGCGTTCGATGTCCTTCTTCATCAGATAGTTGAGGAACTTCTTTCTCTTGCCGACCATCTTGAAAAGACCGCGACGGCTGTGGTTGTCGTGGGGATTCTTCTTCAGATGTTCGGTGAGATCGGCAATTCTCTTGGTAAGAATAGCGATCTGTACCTCAGGGGAACCGGTGTCGCCCTCGTGCATAGCATTGTCAACGATGATTTGCTGCTTAACTTCTTTCTCCAGCATGGTTTTTCACCTCATTATGTTATATTTCGATCAGCACAGCAAACGGCAGGTGAAGTTTGTCCGTAAGCCGAGCCGTCGATTCTTTCTCGCGGCGTCAGACCGCGCATTTGTGATTATACCATAGACTTATTTTATTTGCATCTGCTTTTTTAAAAGTTCACAAAATGTTTACAATTATTTTGGTTACTTTGGCGGCATTGCGCCTTAAAATGTATCAAAATGATACACACGGAAAGAGAGTCTGATAAGCTCGTTTTGGAACGCAGGCTCTCTTTTTCTGAGCGCTTTTGAGTGGGATTCGACGGAATGATACATGCCGATCTGGCTGTTATGGTGTGAAATCGTTTGCTTGTGGGATATTCCGATGTGCCCCCGACCAAAAAACGGGTTATTCCCCGTGGAGGAACGGCGTCTTCGAAAAAAACGGCGTCTTTAAATGGTCGATTCTGCGAAGAAACGGCTCGTACGGAAACGGCTAATGAGAAAACCGCTCGTGCGGAAACGGCGTAATGAAAGAGTGATGTTTGTGAAAAGGCGACGCGTGTGCATGATCTGCTTCACTTCCCTCTTTTTTTGATTCATGCGCCGAAAGTGCGTAATTTCGGCATAATAAGCCTGATATGATTGGCATGGAGGCTCTATTTCCCGTTATTTCCAAAATCTGAGCAGCTTTTTGTCGATAATCCAAGGTAACGCCGCCTTGTGCTGCTTTGCATTTTTGCGCTTTACACTCCCGGTGGCAGATCTTACCGACTCCGAGAAAAAAGTTTCTCAGAAGACGTTCGATGAGAGTCTGTCGGAGGCGGCTTTTGTTCCGAGCTTCCCTATCAAATTTATTAAAGGAGTTCCTCATTATGTCAGAAACGGTATGGATGAAAATGAAACCGCGTATACGAAAAAATGCAAATAATTCGGTTGATTCCTCAAAAAAGATCGTGATGATCCCGCTTGGGCAGATTCTCCCCAATCCTTCGCAGCCTCGCAGGAGCTTTGATGAGGTTGGTATCGTGAGCCTTGCCGATAGCATTCGTCAGCATGGGCTTTTACAGCCGATCTCAGTGCGTCGATCAATTAAATGTGAAGAGGATGAATCAAGGTTTTACTGTATAGCGGGTGAACGTCGGCTTCGAGCCTTCAAGATGCTTGGCAAAGAGGAAATTCCCTGTATCATAGCGGATTACTCTCCATCCGAGTCTGCAGAGCTTGCGATTATTGAAAACGTCATGCGTGAGGACTTGAATATATTTGAATATGCCGAAGCGTTAGCAACACTAATCGACAAATACGAGATCACGCAGGAAGCACTTGCACAGAAAATGTCAACGAGCCAGTCCAATATTGCAAATAAGCTTCGTCTATTGCGTTTTTCGCCCAAGGAGCGTGCGCTGATCATAGAAAGCGGTCTTACGGAACGCCATGCACGCTCTTTGCTTCGCATTCATGACAGTGAATTTCGATTTCAGGTGCTTGAATTTGTCATTGACAAAGGATTTACGGTGAAGGACTGCGAAAAATACATCGATTCCTTGCTTATTCCAACGAAGCGTGAGAAAAAGACAAGAGATCTCCCGACTGCTGACGATTTCTGTCGCTCTATTGATAAAACGCTTGCACACATCCGAAAAAAAGGGCTCAACGCGCTTGGAGAGCGCGTTGAAACAGAGACGGAGATAAAATTCCTGATCACAATACAGAAATAGGCAAGCCTGTAACAAGTGTCGGGGCTATGAATGTCCGGAATTTGTTTCACGTGAAACATACAAGGAGACCGTCCGAATGTTTCACGTGAAACACGAGAACGACTTCTTGTGCCTTGCGTGAAGCGTGGATCTTGCATCTGATGTTTCACGTGAAACAATTTGCGGGACCGTGTGATATTGCTCGGATACATTAGCGCTCGATTGTTTCACGTGAAACATAAGTGGAAAATGATTCTTGGCTTTTTAGAATTCTTTTTCCAAAAACTATTGACCTCGGATGGAAACTGTGATAAAATAAAGAGAAAAAAGCTACAAGGAGGTAAAAATGGGCAAAATTATCGCTTTTTCCAATCAAAAAGGCGGCATTGGCAAGACCACGAGCGCTGTCAATATTGCCGCATCTGTGGCTTCGCTTGGAAAAAAAGTTCTTCTGTGCGATCTCGATTCTCAGGGAAACGCCACGAGCGGCGTCGGAATTTCCAAGAAGAGCGAAAATACGATATATGAAGCACTGATCGGTCGCGTAGCGCCGCAGGAAGCTATCATTCAAACGGACTTTAAGAATCTTTACTGCATGCCCTCGAATATTAACCTGGCAGGTGCGGAGTTTGAATTTGTGGAGGTCGAAAACCGTGAGCACAGGTTTAAAAACGTCATCGATCAGGTAAAGGACGAGTTTGATTACGTTTTTGTTGACTGTCCACCCTCACTTGGCATTCTTACGCTCAACGCGTTGACTGCGTCAGACGGCGTGATCGTGCCTATGACCTGTGAATATTACGCACTAGAAGGGCTTTCTCAGTTGATGATCTCGATCAGACAGACGAAGAAGTTCTATAATCCCAATCTTGAGATCACAGGCATCCTGATCACCATGTATGATAAGCGTCTTAATCTCACAAAACAGGTCATGGAGCAGCTTGAACGCTACTACGGTGACAAGATATTCAACACGAAGGTTATTCGGAATGTCCGTCTCAGTGAAGCGCCCAGTCACGGACTTCCTGTTATGTACTATGATAAGGGCTCTAAGGGCGCTGAGCTTTATCTTGATCTTGCAAAAGAAGTCATTAAACGCACATAAAGAAGAAAAGGAAGATGGCAAAACGTCCAAAACGGTCGAATGCGCGTTTTCGGCGTTGCCAATGAAAGGAGACCTATGGCATCATTTAAGGGTGGACTCGGAAAAGGACTCGATTCGATCTTTTCCGACAACATGGAAGAAGAAAAAAAGGGGCTGACGATGCTTCGAATCGGTGATATAGAGCCTCGCAAAGGACAACCGCGTAAGGTGTTCGATCCCGAAGCGCTCTCCCAGCTTGCTGATTCCATTGCCGCGAACGGTGTGATCCAGCCGATCGTCGTAAGAAAGGCAAAAAGCGGATTTTATGAGATTATCGCCGGCGAACGCCGTTGGCGCGCCTCAAAAATGGCGGGACTGAACGAGGTTCCTGTCGTAGTCATGGATACTGACGATCAGAAAACGGCTGAATTATCTC
Source organism: uncultured Lachnospiraceae bacterium (assembly GCA_964646715.1). GTDB lineage: Bacteria > Bacillota > Clostridia > Oscillospirales > CAG-272 > RGIG1993. The sequence continues at coordinate 6,547 of CAZYFC010000040.1, read as the reverse complement.
TGATCGAGAATATTCAGCGAGAGGATCTGAATCCGGTTGAAGAGGCAAACGCCTACAAGATCCTTATGCAGAACTTCAAGCTTACCCAAGAAACGCTGGCTCAGCGCGTAGGGAAGAGTCGCAGTGCGATCACGAATTCTCTGCGCCTGCTTGAGCTTCCGCCCGAGACCTTGAAGCTCCTCAGCGAGGGCGATATCACGGCAGGACACGCAAGGGCGCTACTCGGCCTTCTTAACAAGGCTGAGATCAATCAAGTTGCCGAGCTGATCATGGCGAAAGGACTCTCGGTGCGAGCCACTGAAGACCTTGTGAGAAAGATGAACGCCGATCTGAACGCGCCTGTCAGCGTTGAAACGCCTGACGAGGATAGGGAGATCAATTATCTTTCCGAGCTGGAGAAGGCACTTCGCCGTAAATTTGGAAGAAAAGTGAAGATATTTTGCGGCAAGAAGAGCCGTCGCCTTGAGATCGAATTCAGCGACGACAATGATCTGCAGACACTTCTTAATCAGATTGGCGGAAACGATTTGTTATAACGTTCGTGCTGTATACAAATATGTATCATTATGATACAAATTATACTGTGGCAAACAAGAAAGGGAAGTGAAAAAGGGACGCGACGTCCTTTCGGTATTTAATCCCAACCGACAACAAACACTACATAAAAAAGAAAGAAGATGACTTAACATGCTGGATATCAAATATATCAAGGAAAATCCCGAAGAGGTCGTTGCCCGTCTTAAGGCGAAAGGCAAGGATGCAGAAGGGGATATTGCACAGATACTGACGCTTGACAGGGAGCGCCGCGCGCTTATCGTTGAGACCGAACAGCTCAAGGCTGAGCAAAACAAGGGCTCAAAGCTCGTTCCTCAATGGAAAAAAGAGGGCAAGGACGTCAAAGAACTGTTTGCGAAGATGAAGGAAATGGGCGAAAAGGCAAAGGCGAACGATGAAAAGCTGAAGGCGATAGAGGCTGAGCTTCAGTCTGTCATGCTCGGTCTTCCCAATCTGCCTGATGCCGACCTGCTTGCGGGCGGCAAGGAGAACAATGAAGCGCTTCGCTATATCGGGGAGCCGCGTCAGTTTGATTTTGAGCCCAAGAATCACGTGGATCTTTGCACCGATCTCGGCCTCATCGACTATGAAAGAGGCACGAAGCTGTCCGGCTCGGGCTTCTGGATCTATCGCGGCATGGGTGCCCGCCTTGAATGGGCGCTTCTCAACTACTTTATCGATACCCATCTTTCAGACGGCTATGAGCTTATTCTTCCGCCCCACATGCTCGAATACGAGTGCGGTGTGACGGCAGGACAGTTCCCGAAGTTTGCCGATGAGGTCTACAAGATCGAAAATCCCACCGACAACCGTGTGAGATACATGCTCCCCACGGCTGAAGCGGCGCTTGCCTCGCTTTACCGGAGCGAGATTCTTACCGAGGCTGACCTTCCCAAGAAGCTCGTCAGCTACACGCCATGTTTCCGTCGAGAAGCGGGCTCTTACCGCTCGGACGAGCGTGGCATGGTAAGGGGGCATCAGTTCAACAAGGTTGAAATGTTCCAGTATACGCTTCCCGAAAAGAGCGACGAGGCTTTTGACGAGCTGGTTGCCAAGGCTGAAGCGCTCGTTAAAGGACTTGGCTTCCACTTCCGTACGGTGAAGCTCGCGGCAGGCGATTGCTCGGCCTCGATGGCAAGAACCTACGATATCGAGATCCAGATCCCCTCGATGCAGGGCTACAAGGAGGTCAGCTCTGTTTCTAACGCGCGTGACTATCAGGCGCGTCGCGGCATGATGCGCGTGAAACGTGCCGACGGCAGGATTGAATATCTCCACACCCTTAACGGAAGCGGTCTTGCGACCAGCCGTATTCTGCCTGCGCTCGTTGAGCAGAATCAGAACGCTGACGGTAGCGTGAACGTCCCTGACGTACTCAAGAAATACGTCGGCTGTGACGTTATCAAGAAGGGCTAAAATCGAGGACAGCAGGAGGATTGTGTGATTCGCCTGCTGTTTTTCGACAAGCTCCTGCTTATTATTCACAAATCTGCGCTTTTTGGCGCATATGACTCAAAAAAGAGGACTGTTATGCAAGTTACCAATCTGATCGCTATGCTTGAAATACAGATGATCACGGTCAAGCTCGTGGTGTGGGCGGTTTTTATCGGCTTTACCATCGGTATGCTTCTGACCTATTACAACAAGATCGTGCTTGGCAAGGCGATCCGTACCATTATTGAAAAGGAAGCACTCTCAAAGGAGCGTGCGATGACGGCTGAGGTGCTTGGCTTTGCAAGAAATCCGTTGATCCTGCGTGCAATTGACAAGGGCGTGCTTGCTCGCTTTGTCCGTACGGTAAAGGATGGGAGCGAGGGTGCTGTGCGTTACTATATTGAGGAGGACGACCGCATCCGCGCCGAGCTTCGCTATTCGAAAAAAGGAACTGATCTCTATGTTCTGATCGTCTCACTGATCATCTTTCTGGTTCTCGCCTTGCTTGCGTCACGCTATCTGCCTACACTGATCGAGATGGCAGGCGATCTTGCTACGTGAAACGGGGCTACTTCTTCCTCTCGGCAGCTTTGACGGCGCTCGTGCTGTTTCTCGTTGTCCTGCTGATCCTCGTTATGTCGGGGCACCGCTTCAGAAGCATCAGCGTGGACGGTGGCAAGCTCTATTACTACGGAACTGCCGAGGAGGGCACGGTGTACACGAAAAAGGGCAAGGCACGCTATTTTGCTGACGGCTCGCGCCTTGTTTACGATAACGGTGACGAATACGTCGGGGAAATCGAACACTATCTGCCAAACGGCGAGGGCGTTTTCCGATTTTCGTCGGGAGGCGTTATCGAAGGCTCGTTTGTGAACGGTCTTGCCGAGGGCTACGGCAAAGAAACGCTTGTCAGCGGCAATTTCTTCGAGGGCTATTTCGTCAAGGGCGAATGGACGGGAAGCGGTAAGGTTACAGTCGTTTACAGCGACGCAGAGGAGATCCTTGAAGGCGACTTCACCGCTTCACGCATTAACGGCGAGATGACATATTTATACAGAAATGGGGCAACCTATGTAGGCGGTTATCGGAACGGTCTTGCCGAGGGTATGGGCAAGCTGACCTACCCGAACGGCGACGTTTATGAGGGCTCCTTCGTCGGTGGAGAGCTGTCCGGCATGGGTAGGTATACCTTTGCAGACGGAAGCTGTTACGTCGGGCAATTTTCACGCTCAATGCCGAACGGCTTTGGCAGTTATACCTATGAAAAAAACGGCGTTTCAGTCAGCCTTGCGGGTACCTTTGTGAACGGCGTCTGGATCGGATCTACCGAAAACTGACCGCAGAGGGCGGTTTTATCTATCAGCTACACAGAAGTTGACCTTTTTGAAGAGGGCGGCGAGGGACAGCGCCCTGAAAGCGGCGACAGTTTGCCCCAAGGCTTTGCAAAAACCTTGGGAAGCTCGGGCGAAGAGGATCACAAGGAGACAGAAGCCTTCAGGGTCGACCTTGCCCCTGAGAAAACGCTTCCGCGCATTCTGCTCGTTACCAATTCCTTTGGGACGGGCGGCGCCGAGACGCATATTCTTTCGCTTGCCAAGGGACTCTCGGCACGCGGCTATTTTGTCGCCGTCGCCTCCTGCGGCGGCGTGCTTGAAAAGGAGCTTGAAAAAAGCGGTATTCAGCATATCTATGCGCCGCTTGACTCGCGTCTTTTGCATCACGTTCTTGCATCCAAACGCGTGCTGGCAAGGGCGATCAAGACCTATCGGTTTGATATTCTGCACGCACACGCGCGGCTTGCTGCGTTTACCTCGCATCTCATTGCGCCGAGAAGGAATCTGCGCTTTGTGACGACTGCGCATCTCGACTTTCCCATGACGCCGCTGAAAAGGCTTCTCGGCGTCTGGGGAGAGAAGACGCTTGCCGTCAGCGAGGACATCCGCAGCTATCTCGTGCGCGAATACGGGCTTTCCTGCGAGGATATTTGCCTGACGGTCAACGGCATCGACCCTGATGTTTTTTCAAAAGAGGCGCTGGCTGCCTTGCCGACCTCTTTGCCCGGGAAAAATGCACCTGAAAGCGGTCAGGCGCTTGAAAGGCCTGCCGGGTCAGAAGACACAAGCGGCAAAAAGGCGCTTCGTGCCGTAAAAGGACTGCATATCGTTCACGTCAGCCGTATAGACAAGGACCGCGCCTATGTGGCGTTTCTGCTCTCTGAGTTGATCGGTGAGCTTTATGACCGATTCGGCGTGACGCTTACGATCGTGGGAGGCGGCGCACTCTATAAAAAGCTCAAAAAACGTGCCGAGGCAGTTTCGGCGCTCTATCCGAACGCAATTCATGTCGTCGGGGAGGCAAAGGACGTGCGTCCCTATCTTGCGACGGCGGATATCTTCGTCGGCGTGTCGCGTGCTGCCCTTGAGGCAATGGCGTGCGGTATCCCGACTCTCTTATCGGGCAACACAGGTCACATCGGCATCTTCCGGAAAGCGCTTCTGGATGAAGCGGTGGCAACGAATTTCTGCTGTCGCACCCGTCCGAAGGCAACGGCGGATATGCTTCTCAAAGACCTGTGCACGATCATCTCGCTATCGGACGGTGAGCGGCGGGCACTTGCCGCCGAATGCGAAAGCGTGGCGCTGAATGACTACTCGCTTGACAGAATGCTTACCGATCACGAGGCGTTTTATGCCTCGCTGCGCCCGTTTCTCCGAAGAAAAGCGAATCGGACGGTCATTTTCGGCTATCACGGCTTCAAAAATCTGGGTGATGAGGTGATCCTTCGCTCGATGATCGCCTCTCTTCGTCAAAACGAGCCCGACCGCGGGATCACAGTCCTGTCTGCTTCGCCGCGTCTGACGGAGGCGCGGTATAGCGTCCGTGCAGTCGCGCGGCGAGCACCGCTCAGCTATCTCGCTGCCATTATGCGTGCCAAAACGATGTACGTCGGCGGCGGCAGTCTTTTGCAAAGCGAGACCTCACACCGTTCGCTCTGCTATTATGCTTTTTTTATTCGCTTTGCGAAGCTCCTTCGCAAGGAAGTGGTGTTTTTTGCCAATGGAATCGAGGCATTGCCGAAGAAAGACAATAAAATGGTGGCACGTCTTCTCGGCGGAACGGTGGCGATCACCCTGCGCGACAGCGCTTCGTATGGGCGCACGCTGTCGCTTGTGAGAACGCTCCCTGCCCACAAACGGCCCTCCGTGATGCTGACGGCTGACAGCGGTTTTCTCGTGAAAAGCTGTGAAAAGGGAAGACTTGATGCGCTTCTGAAGGAGCTGCAGGGCGCAGATAGCCAAAAGCCTTACTTCGTGTTGTCAACCAACGGTTGCAAAAAAGCCCGCAAAAGAGAAAAAGCGATCGAAAAAGCGATCGAGCTTGCTTGCGAGAAGGGCTATGTGCCGATCTTTCTTTCGATGCAACCAACGGTTGACAGCAAACGGTTGAAACGCCTGGCAAGAAGGCTTCACCAAAAGCGCGGCATCAAGGCAACGGTCACGGCACCCTCTGCCGAGGAGGCGGTCGGTATCCTCTCGCGCGCCTCTTTTCTGATCACCTCCCGTTTACACCCCATGATCTTCGCCTCCACCTGCAATCTGCCAACGCTTGTGTATGCACCCGAGGGCAAATGCCGCATTTTTGCCGAAGAGCTGTTCGGCAAAAACAGCTTTATCGACAGCGAGAAGGAGACGGATGGGCAGGTCTTGTGCGAAAGACTGTGTCTTCTGTTTGAGTCGCTTGCAGGCTCGGCGCGGGATCCTGCTTTTTATCCGCGAAGCGAGACGGTTGAAGAGATGAAAGCGCTTGCTGCCAAAACGCCTTTTCTTCTTGAAGAGGCCTTGACGGCACACCGTGAGGCGATTGCCGCGCGTGTTGCCGAAAAAGCCGAAAGGAAGCTTTCAAAAAAGAAACGGTGCAAAAAAACGGTTGTTCAAGACGAAAAATAAGCCCGAATGCTGATGCGACGTGATCGTTGACTGCTATCGGGATGGAGATATGACAAAACCATCAGTCAAAAAGGAAGGAATACTATGAGAATCAAGGACGTTTCTCTTGCCCCTTCGGGCAGAGACAAGATCGAATGGGTGAAGAGCTACACCCCCGTGCTTTCGATCATTGAGAAGGATTTCAAGAAAAATCAGCCTTTTGCAGGCAAAAAGATCACTATGTCGATCCATCTGGAGGCGAAGACAGCTTATCTCGCTGAAATCCTGCGTGAAGGCGGTGCAACCGTCTCGATCACAGGCTGTAATCCGCTTTCGACACAGGATGACGTTGCCGCCGCACTTGCCGTAACGGGTATGGAGGTCAACGCCGTACACGGCGCAACTGCCGAGGAATACGAAAGAGATCTGATCGCCGCTCTTTCGCAGACGCCTGATCTCATTATTGACGACGGCGGCGACCTCATCAGCCTTTTGCACGCCACCTGCCGCGACTACGGCAGAAATCTTATCGGCGGCTGTGAGGAGACCACGACGGGTATTCATCGTCTGAAAGCGAGAGAGGCTGCAGGCGAGCTTGATTATACGATGCTTGACATCAACGATGCAGACTG
>CAZYFC010000039.1:0-11381 GCA_964646715.1 uncultured Lachnospiraceae bacterium | reverse complement strand
GGGCTGGGCTCCTGCATTCTCGGCTGGCTGGACGACGAGAAGATCCGCGCGATCTGTTCTCTCGACAAGCCCGTGCGCCTCGTCATCACACTCGGCTATGCCGCCGAGGGCGAAGTTCTGCGTCCCAAAAAGCGCAAGAGCCTTGAAACACTTGTAAGCGAGAGGTAAGACCTTGATACCCGATCCTTGATTGACAATAAATAAGCGATCTTTTTTCGCTCAAAAAAAGATCGCTAACACAATTATTATATCACAAAAGAATCAACTTGTAAAGAGGGTATTTAACACAAGCGCTAAATTTCTATCTCTTGCACAAAAAATATTTGTCACTTTCTTACAAATTGCCAATTGCAATTTGCTGAAAACTATGCTACAATAAAGCCAGATAAAGGAGGACGGTCCAATGGAAAAGTAAGTCCGGACCAGATCGGGACATAACGCAGTAAAGAGTCGATCCTGAACGCAATAACAGCCTGAGGAGGCAAAACCGTTTAGTATATAGTTTAGTATTATAGATGAGAGATCAACAAGAACAACAGACGAACGGTTCAGATCGATAGTTATCCATCCCGATTAAAAAGGTCAAGCTCCTCGCCTTTTGCAAAAGAGAAAGCACAGAAGAACAAAGTAGTCTCACTTAGAGAAACAGTTTCAAAAAGCGTTTAAGGTGCAAAAGAGAAAAAGCAAAAGGCAGATAAAGAAAGAGAGGTCACCCGAAGATGTTAGATACTAAGAATTACCAGAAATAACCCTTGATCCGGTGTAAAGAAACTGTGATCAAGGGTTATTTCTTTTTCATCACCGACCGACTCTTCCTACTCGCTGAAAAAAACCGAACGTATCCTTTCGCCCTTTTCTCTCAGGGCGCGATAAACTTCAAGCTCCTTCTCACTGCCGTATACGCTATGATCGTGCCCGACCGAGACAAGGCAGGGCGCATCCTCTTCGCTATACGCTGACGGCGTGTACGTGAAGGGGACTTTTTTCTTTTCAAGAAGCGGATCGGGGATCGGGACGGCTGAGATCAGCGAGCGCGTATAGGGATGCAGGGGAAAATCGAAGAGCTCGTCGGCAGGGGCGATTTCGACGATCCGCCCCTTATAGATCACGCCGACGCGATCGGAGATCAAACGCACGACAGATAAGTCGTGTGCGATGAAGAGATAGCTGACGCCGTATTCCGTGCGGAATTTCTGCAGAAGATTCAATACCTGCGCGCGCACCGAAACGTCGAGCGCCGAGATCGGCTCATCTGCAACAACGAGCGAGGGATGCATGATCATGGCGCGCGCAATGCCGGTACGCTGACGCTGACCGCCCGAAAACTCGTGCGGATAGCGGCTTAGCTGTTCGGGCAGAAGCCCGACCTCCTCGGCGATCCTTCTGACCTTGCGGCGGCGCTCCGCGGCGTTTTCATAAAGACGAAAGTTATCAAGCCCCTCGGCGATGATAGACTCGACCGTGGCGCGCTCGTTCAGCGAGGCGGCCGGATCCTGAAAGACCATCTGAACAGAGCGGATGACCTCGCGGTCAAGAGCGCGAGAAAGTCTTCCCGAGATTCGCACGCCTCTGAAGGTGATCTCACCCGCCGAAAGGGGGGTGATCCGCATGATCGCCCTGCCGAGCGTGGTTTTGCCGGAGCCCGACTCACCCACGAGTGAGAAGATCTCGCCGCGGTAGAGCGAGAAGGAGGCGTTCTTCACCGCGTGGATTGCCTTACTTCCTCGCCCGAAGGTGACCTCCACGCCGTGAAGCGAGAGAAGCTCTTCTCTTCCCTCACCGTCTATCGGCCCAACACGCGGAAGAAGTGCCATTTTATCACGCACCTTTATCACAGCGTATCCTCCACGCCGTAGAGGGCTGACAGCTTAGCATGCAACAAGCGGATCGCTTCAGGCTTTTCGACCTGTGGCGCACGGGGATCGAGCAGCCACGTGCGCGCAAAATGCGTGTCGGACAGACGAAATAAAGGAGGCTCTTGCAGGCTGTCTATCCTGAGGCGGTAAGGACTGCGCAAAGAGAAGGCATCCCCTTTGATCTCATCCGACAGCGAAGGGGGTGCGCCGCCGATCGAATAGAGCGCCGAGCCCTTTTCAGCAAGCTGAGGGAGCGAGGAGAGCAGCGCCCACGTGTAGGGATGGCGCGGATCGTAAAAGATCTCCTCCACACTGCCGATCTCAACGATCTGCCCCGCATACAGCACGGCAACGCGATCCGCGATATTCGCCACGACGCCGAGGTCGTGCGTAATAAACACGACTGTAAAGCCAAGCTCATTGCTGAGTTCCTTAATAAGCTTCAGTATCTCCGCCTGGATAGTGACGTCAAGCGCCGTCGTCGGCTCGTCGCAGATCAGGAGCTTTGGTCGGCAGGAGAGCGCGATGGCGATCACAACGCGCTGGCGCATACCGCCCGAATATTCAAACGGATAGTGATCGAAGCGCTCGCCGGGAGAGTCAATGCCCACGCGCTCCATCATCAAAAGGGCGGCGTGACGCGCCTCTTTATCACTCATGTGCTGATGCTTTTTGATGACCGAGACGATCTGCTTGCCGATCGGCAGGATCGGATCGAGCGAAGTCATGGGATCCTGAAAAACGGTGGCGATCCTGCCGCCGCGCAGCGTCTCCCAATCCCTTTTGCGCCGAAGCGCAGCAAGATCAGTCACCCTATCCCCATCGAAAAAGTGAATACTGCCACCCGAGATCCTGCCGTTTGCCTCCAGCATCCCCGAAAAGGTCTTGGTGAGGACTGATTTGCCTGAGCCGGATTCTCCGACGATGGCAAGCGTTTCTCCTTCAAAAAGGTCGAGCGAGAGAGCGCGAATGGCAGAAAGCCTTCTGCCGCGCAAAGAAAACTCGACCGAAAGGTCCTTGATCGATAAAACCGTATCGCCCATAAAAAGTGCCTTTCTATATATGCGTGCGCGGATCGGAAGCATCCGCAAGATTCTGCCCCACGACGTAGAGAACGACCGCAATGACTGAGGCAAGCGCAACAGGTGCCCAGAATTCAAGCGACCAGCCTCGAATCAACATAAAGGGACTTGCCGCCCCGATCAGACGGCCGAGAGAGGTCTCCTTCAGACCCATGCCTATATAGGCGAGGAAGACCTCGTAGGAGAGATAAGAGGGGATCTCGGTGGCGGCAAGCGTCACGACGACTGAGGTCATAAAGGGCAGAACGTTTTTCATCGCCATGCGAAGAAGCGGCGTGCCCAGACACCGCGAGGCGAGATTATACTCTCTGTCGCGAATGATCAGAACCTGCGTACGGACGAAATAGGCGATCGACAGCCAGCCCGTGACGGTCAATGCAAAGATCATCGACCAAAAGCTCGCCGAGAGAAAGGTGACAATGACCGAGACGAGAAGAATATAGGGGATATTCGAAACGACGTTATAGACCTCGGTCATAACGGGATCGAGTCTTTTTGAAAAGCCCCATAACGCCCCGAGGAGGACACCGAGGGTGAGATTGATCGCGGCGGCGATCAAAGCAAGCGACAGGGAGATCCGCGCGCCGTACCAAAGCGCGTCGAAGGTCGATTGACCCGATGCACCCGAACCGAGCGACCAACTGAGCCCCACGCCGAATTTACGCATTGCCTCAAGCGGCGAGAGATGCTTCGCCTCGGCATCGTTAATATTGAGATAGGGATCCCACCTTGCGTCGTAACGGATGACACTCGGATAGAGAAAGGTGAAGAGAAGCAGAAGAGCCAGCAGCGTCAACATGATGACGTTGCTTTTTTTGCGAAAAAAAGCATGACGCACCGCGCGCCAATAGGAATAAGCCTCGCTTGCATCGCGTTTTATCTCCTCTCTTTCTTGGCCGTCAAAGGAAAACAGCTCTTCGTCGGAAAAGCCGAGCCCTTCGGTATTAAAAGGCTTTTCCATAGCTACCTCGCTTTCTGTGAGAAAGAAATACGCGGATCGGCAAGCGCCATGAGAATATCGCCGAGGATCAGCGAAAGCACCGACAAAAGGGCATAAAAGACGGTAAGCCCCACTGTCACCCCGTTGTCGTAGGAGGCGATCGACTCGGTCAGAAGATTGCCCGCACCGGGTACGACGTAGACGCGCTCAGTGATGATCGCCCCGACGAGTGCGCCCAGAAAGGCGGCAGGCAAGCCGTGCAGGATCGGAATGATCGCGTTTTTGACGATATGCTTTGAGAAGACCTCCCCCTCCGAAAGGCCGCTTGCCCGCGCAAAGCGAACGTAATCAGCGCTCATCTGATCAAGCGTATACCGCCTGAGCCACTTCATAAGGCTTGCTATCATAGGAAGCGCGAGCGAAACGGTGGGCAGCAGATAGGCGGCGGGGGTAGGGGAAACGCTGTCAAAGGTCGTGGGCAGGCCAAGAGCACGACCGATCGACTGGAAGAGGAAAATATAGGCAAGCGAGGGCACGGCAATCATAAAGACGATATACAGCGTACCGAGCTTGTCAACGAGGCCTGCCTTTTTCCTCGCCATTGCGATCCCCAGGGGGACGGCAGTAAAATAGGCAATGATCAGCGCGAAAAAGCCGATAACGAAGGAATATCCGATCCGCGAAAGACCGCTTTTATAGGTCGTGACCTGCGTGTAATCGTCGGTAAAACGTGCGCGGATCACCTCTGTGCCCGCTTCAAGCGAGCCTGCAAGATAGGTTGCCGAATGAAGATCATCCGCCGATAGCTCGGTAAGTCCCGTAGGATAGGTGATCATCCTTTCCTTATAGCCGCCCTGCGGCTTCGTCAGGACGTCGAACACATCCTCATCACGCGAAAGGCTTGACGACGCGCCGAGATGCACCGTGAGAAAATTCTGGTGCATAAAGGGAAAATGCGTATCAAAATACAAAAGATATTTATGCCTCGTGCCGTTTCCCATAATGGCAGGCGAGAAGACCTCTCCGCCGTAGACAGGATCGTAGAGGGTGAAAACAAGACCGCGATCCTCGATCTCTTCCTTAACGTAACGCGTGCTGTCGAAGGAGAAGATCCCCCTAAAAAACCGCAAAACGCGTCCGGTAAGCGGAATGTCGCGATAGGCGTAGAGAAGAGGACGGCCTCCCTCCCTGTATTTGTCCGAGCCTGTCAGCGTTACACCCGAATAGCGCTCCACCGTATAGCCCTTTGACTCGTAAAAGGCGGTAAACGCAGAGACAAATTCTGCCGTCCTTTGACTATCCTCCTCTGCCGTTTTGCCAAGCTCCACCACCTCGGCGTAGAGCGCAGCGTCAATGGCGCCTTCTTCAAGAAGGCGCTTCAGATGATCGGCATAGCTTTCATAGTCAAGATAGCCGTACTTTTCCCACTGCTGCATTTTGTACTGCTGCTTTGCGTTGAGCTTGAGACGTGAATAGCTCGGATCGTCGGCAAAGATGCGGTTTCTGTCCAGGAGTGAATAGAGAAGAAGCATCACGGCACCGGCGGCGAGCATCACCGAGAGAATGCCCCGCAAAAACCGTTTAAGAAGATAGCTGGTCATAACAAGATCCTTTTTTTGTCAGTAGATACCGAGAAGCTTGACGAGATAGCCGCCGTAATCGGGCAGAAAGGTATCAAGATAAGTCGAGGGATCGCCGTAATCGGGCCCCCAGCCCGACACATCGTAAAGCTCGAAGTTCATCTCTCTTCCAAGCGTGGCGTAATAGCCTGCGTAATACCATGCCTGCGCGTCGGAAAAAGGGAGAAGCTCAATCCTGACAAGCCCACCCAGAGCGCCTTCGATCGAAAGCGCAAGCGACTTTGCGCGGTTGATATTCGTCTCGGCAGTCGAAAGATAGGGCAGCTCAAGAACGATCGGCTCGTCAGACGAGATCTCCACGCCGACCTCGGCAAGCTCGTCTATGGCAATGGACAGCTCCCGTCTTGCGTTTTCCGGCGAATACCAGCCGTCAAAGCCGTCCGACGAGCCGGCGCCTTCTTCAGACGCTTCGTCAAACACCTTGATCGGCATGCCTTCTCTGTCAAGCGCATCCTGAAGGATCTTGCCGTAGGCAGTCCCCTTGTCATACAGGAGCTCCTCATCGCCAAGCATGAGGCGCACCTCGCTGTCAAGACGCACGAAGCTGCCGGGGGTAAAGCTGTTACGCAGTGAGACGAAGCGCAGCTCATCCCCCACCGACTGTGCGCGGTAGGCGGCGCGATCAAACGCGAAGGCGATCGCGCGTCGAAAATGCAGATTCCGCATGGCACCACGCGCATTGGCAAGGCTTTTCGCCGTATGCACCGAAACACCCTCGCCGGAATCGTTGAAGTTATGCGTCAGAGCGCGATTGAAATTGAAAAAGAGGCTGTAGGTCGTCGCGTCTGTCTCGCTGAGAAAGGCGTAGTCCTCAAAAAGGGCGTCGTCCTTACAAAGCCGCAGTGTCGTGCTGTTCAGTGTGCTTTGGTCGATCAGCCCCGAACGCGTGTCGCGGTAGGTCTTCGTCACGTCCTGTCCGTCGTTAAAAAGTCGGGTGAGCTTCTTCACCGTCATTTGCTCCTTACCGTAATAATGAGGATTTTGTGAGAAAACGAGGGTATTTTTAGCAGTGTAATGGCTGACGAGGTATGGGCCGCAGTAGGCAATGCCGTCGGGAGAGCGCCCGTAGGTGTAGGAATCGGACGAAGGATCGTAGTCCTTGCCAAAGCCGCCGCCACGACCGAGAAAGAAGGAACGGCAAAGCGGCGCAAATACGTTATAGCCAAGCATCGTGAGAAAATACGGGCAGGGCTCTTCAAGCGTATAGACGAGCGTTCTTGCATCAGGCGCCTTCACGCCAACCTCGTCAAAATCGCGCAGTGAGCCGTCAAGATACCGCCCCGCGTTCAGAATCACACCCTGCACAAGATATTCAAGACCGCCTGCTGCGTCAAGCATATGCTGAAAGCCCGCCACGAAATCGTCGGCAGAGATCGTGTCGACCACCCTTCCCTGCAGATCGCACCAAACGCCCTCGCGTATCGTGAAGGTGTAAACAAGACCGTCCTCGGATACCGTGTGGCTAAGGGCAAGCGCAGGCTGTAGATTGCCCTCGCAGTCGTATTCGTAAAGACCGTCATAGGTGTTCACGAGCATCTCCGCATCGGGGGCGCGGGAGGTGGCGAGAATATCCCACGTCTCGGGATCACTGCCGTAGGCGAGGCTGTATGACTCCTTCAGGGTGTAGCCCTTTTCAAGAAGATAGCTCCTGGCAAACGAAGCGTATTCACCGCTTCCGCGCAGCTTTACCCAAGCGGCCTTCATGGCGTCGCGATCCTCACGCGTGATCAGCGTGTCGGTCACGAGCGAATACGCGTGACGAAAGGCGTCATTGCCCCAGAGCGAATAGGGCGAGGTATAGGGCGCAACGCGCGAGAGCGCGTAGCTTCCGCCCCCTGCCGTCACGGGCAACATGACGGCGGCAGAGAGCAGCTTTGCCTCGGCAAGTGCCATCAGCGCGTAACGACGCGAAAGCGCGTCTTCGCTTTGAGCAGCGGCATACGCACCGTAAAAATCGCCGAGAGTGTCGGAATAGAGCGCCTCACAGAGCGCGTTGTAATCAGTATAGGAAGCATAAGGATCGCGATAGGTGGGCATCTTTTCCTCCTTCTCTTTCCCTATGCCGCAGGAGGCGAGGTTAATGAGAAGTGAAAAGACGAGCAAGACACCTATAAGCCGAAAAGCGTGTATAAACCGCCGCTCCTTCATAGCGTCACTCCTTTTTTGCATGAACCTGTTGCGAAGCTTAGTATGCACGCCGCTTTACACGACTATCAAAGGGTATTTTCACGCAAAAATGAAAAGATTGACATCACATCACTGCTCGCTATTTGCAAAGCAAACAGCGAGTAATATCATTATCGTTCATCGTGCGTGCTTTTTTTGACAGTGCTTTGATGCTATGCAACAAAACAAACCGGCACGCTCTTTGGGCTTGCAGAAGTGATACGGACGTGCTATAATAGAAAATGTTGATTCAATGACGCTTTTGTGGTATAATCGGGTGTTCGCTCGGTAACAGCTTCATAAAGGAGGGAAATACGTGAAAGACAAAAAGGCGACAGGCATACTGCTTGCGATCCTTGCCGCGACACTCTATGCCATAAGCGCTCCCTGTTCCAAATTACTGCTTGATCATATGCCGTCCACACTCATGGCAGGATTTCTGTATATCGGCGCAGGACTCGGCATGGGTGTCGTTTCTATAGCCAGAAAAGCCCGCAAAACGACTCCGCAGGAAGAGAAGCTCACGAAAGCCGATCTTCCCTATACGGTGGCGATGATCGCGCTTGATATTGCCGCGCCAATATTCCTGCTTCTCGGTCTTTCACGCACCACGGCGGCAAACGCCTCCCTTTTGAACAACTTTGAGATCGTAGCCACCGCGTTGATCGCGCTGATGGTCTTCAAGGAAAAGATCAGCTCCAGGCTGTGGCTGGGTATTGTGTTCGTCACCTCCTCCTGCGCTCTTCTGTCGCTTGAGGATCTTTCAAGCCTTCGCTTTTCCTTCGGTTCGCTGTTTATTCTTCTTGCGTGCGTCTGTTGGGGCATTGAAAACAACTGCACGAGAAAAATATCTTCGAAGGATCCGCTTGAGATCGTACTGCTGAAGGGATTGTTTTCGGGGATCGGCTCGGTCGTTATCGGGCTCTGCATCGGCGAAAGGATCGCCTCGCTTTGGAGCGTGCTTGCCGTGCTGTCAGTAGGATGCGTTGCATACGGACTGAGTATTTTCTTCTATGTATACGCCCAACGCAGACTCGGAGCAGCAAGAACAAGCGCGTATTATGCCATAGCGCCCTTTATCGGGTCACTTCTGTCACTGCTGATCTTCAGAAACATGCCGCCCTATACTTACTATATTGCACTCGGCCTTATGGTAACGGGCGCGTGGCTTTGTTCATCCGACAAGCCGCTCTTCAACAAAAACCGCCGTCAGGACAGAACGCCGCATAAGGAGAATGGGGACTGATTCAACAAGGTGAACTTGCAGATATCCTGCGAAAGCTCCGAAAAAAATCCGGAAATCCAAAAAAATTTTCAAAAATTCAAAAAAATTTTCAAAAATCCATTGACATTATCACTTTGAAATGATAAAATATGTGACATCAATTGTATATCAAAAAAGCTGTGACGAAGAATGGTCAGGAAGCAAACCGCATTTCAGAGAGCCGATGGGTGGTGTGAATCGGCATGCAAAGCTCTTGTCCTCTCCCTTCTGAGCCGGAAGCCTGAAGCGTATGTGTGTGTAGGGCGACCCGTGTATGCTACGTCAGTGCATAGAGGTTGTTCGACTTCGAAAACAAAGGCGTTGATGAAGACGGAAGCTGCAAAGTTATTTTCCCAGAGAGTCGGGGATGGTGCGATCCCGACAGAATACAGTGGATTTCCCATCCCTTCTGAGCCGGGAGCCTGAAGCGTATGTGTGTAGGGTGACCCGTGTATGCTACGTCAGTGCATAGAGGTTGTTTGACTTCGAAGAGGTGGCGGAGTGTTTTTCTCCGCAATTTGAGTGGTACCGCGAGTGTTATTATTTGATATAAACACCCGTCTCAAAGCAGATTTTAAGGCTTTGAGACGGGTGTTGTTTTTTGTCCGGAAGCCATCAAGCAAAAAAACGAAAGGCGAAGGTTAGTATGTTATCTCTCGACAAAGTATTCAATGCACAGACGGTGCTCAAGAATATCGTCCGTGAAACCAAGCTCGTAAGAGCCTACGGCATTGCACCTGATTGCGAGCTGTATCTGAAGCCGGAAAACCTGCAGATCACGGGGTCATTCAAGGTAAGAGGTTCGGCGTATAAGATCGCGATGCTGACCGAGGAGGAGAAGCAAAGGGGCGTGATCGCCTGCTCTGCGGGAAATCACGCACAGGGCGTTGCTCTCGCCGCAACGAAAAACGGTATCAGATCGTTGATCTGCCTTCCCGACAGCGCGCCCATCTCGAAGGTTGAGGCTACTAAGGGCTACGGAGCAAACGTGTGCCTCGTAGAAGGCTGCTACGATGACGCTTATGCGAAGGCTTCGGCGCTGAAGGATAGCGAAGGCTACACCTTTGTTCATCCCTTCGACGATGAAAACGTTATTGCGGGTCAGGGCACGATTGCACTCGAAATACTAAGCGATCTCGACAGCATCGATGCAATCGTAGTTCCCATCGGCGGCGGTGGACTCATTTCAGGTATTGCTTACACTGTAAAACAGATCCGCCCCTCCATCAGGATCTACGGAGTGCAGGTTGCAGGTGCGCCGAGCATGTATAACTCGGTACAGGGTGGCGAGATCGTGTGCCTGTCCTCGGTTTCCACCATCGCTGACGGTATCGCGGTAAAGCAACCGGGCGAAAACACCTATGCGCTTGTCAAGGAATACGTTGACGAGATCGCGCTCGTCACCGACGACGAGGTCTCTTCCGCCATCCTCGCCTTGATCGAAAAGCAGAAAATGATTGCAGAAGGTGCGGGTGCAACGGCAGTAGCGGCAGTCATGTTCGACAAATTCAACCTGAAGGGCAAGCGAGTGGTCGCGGTCGTTTCAGGCGGAAACATCGATGTCACAAGCCTGTCACGCGTAATAGACCGCGGTCTTCTCAAATCGGGGCGTTCGTCGAGTCTGCTCATAGAGCTGATCGACAAGCCGGGACAGCTCAAGGACATTTCACGCCTCATCGCCGATTGCGGCGGCAACGTAACCGGCGTTCACTATGAAAAAGGCAATACCGAAAGCGTCAACGGATGTTTCCTCCGTATCGAAATGGAAACGAGAGATTTTGAACACGTAAACCTCATTACGAAGGCTCTTCGTGATGAAGGATTCAAATTGGTGTAAATTTGAAGGGAGTTAAAGCTATGAGCAACACAATTCAGACAAACAAAGCACCGGCGGCAATCGGTCCCTACTCGCAAGCAGTAGTCGTGGGCAATCTCATTTTTACCTCCGGACAAATTCCGCTAAACCCCGAAACGGGCGTTTTGGAGGGTAATGACATTACCGAGCAGACACACCGCGTTTGCAGGAATTTGCAGGCAGTTCTGTCTGCCGCAGGCGGCTCCTTGAAGAGTGCTGTGAAAACGGTGTGCTTCCTCGCAAACATGTCGGATTTCGCAGCGTTCAACGAAGTCTACGCGCAGTATTTCACCGAGCGACCGGCAAGAAGCTGTGTTGCGGTAAAGGCGCTTCCCAAGGGCGCTTTGGTCGAAGTGG
Organism: uncultured Lachnospiraceae bacterium; assembly: GCA_964646715.1. GTDB lineage: Bacteria > Bacillota > Clostridia > Oscillospirales > CAG-272 > RGIG1993. Next base: position 221 of record CAZYFC010000039.1, on the reverse strand, counting down.
AGGTCGTGGCGGAAAGGATGGGAAATGAAAAATGATGGATGCAAGTAAATACCGCGTGGGCTATTTCCCTGTCGGCAAGGAATATAACAAATGGGTCGAAAAAGACCATATCGAAAAGCCGCCCGTATGGTGCAGTGTGGATATGCGTGACGGCAACCAAAGTCTTGTCATTCCGATGAGCCTTGAAGAAAAGCTTGAATATTACAAGGTGCTGCTTGAGG
>CAZYFC010000038.1:0-11478 GCA_964646715.1 uncultured Lachnospiraceae bacterium | reverse complement strand
AATCCTCCGGCTACCGCATCGGCCCGTTCGAGATCGAAAGCGTTATTATGGAGCTTCCTTACGTTCTTGAGGTTGCCGTTACGGGCGCGCCCGATCCGGTGCGCGGTCAGGTCGTCAAGGCGACCATCGTTCCCGTCAAGGGCACGAACGTCAACGAAGACCTCGTCAAAGACGTCCAGAACTACGTCAAGACGCACACCGCGCCCTACAAATATCCCCGTATCGTTGAATTCGTCGACGAATTGCCCAAAACGATCAGCGGCAAGATCCGCCGCGTCGATATCCGCGCAAAGGATAAGAAATAAAGACCCCCAAAGGGGAGAAAGCGCTGCTTTCTCCCCTTTTTTGTGCGAAACTATGCGTTTTTGCGTCGGAATATCCCAAAACTTTGACCGAAAATTGATAAAAAACACTTGACAAAACAGAGTCGAGCGTATATAATATCAGTTGTGACATTTTGCAAAAACAGAGTTGCCGAGGTGAAAAGGTTGTTTATCGATGTCAAAGAGATCCTGTCGGGCGCTACCGACTTAATCGATTTTGATTATAAACTTCCCGCACTCGAAAGCTTTAACGGTATTGATTTTCCCGAAGAGGTTTCGGTGCGCGGCAGGATAAAGAACATGGCGGGCTACATGACGCTTGAAGCCTTCGCCACGGTACCCTACAAAACAGCCTGTGCAAGATGCATGAAGGAGATCGAGGGTGTCTTCGAGCACGCCTTCACCCGCACGCTTGCCGCCAAGCTGCAAAACGGCGATGAAAACGACGAATATCTCATGATCAGGGAAAGCCGTGTTGATCTTGACACACCGCTTCTTGAAGACCTTGTCATGAACTTCGATTTCGTCTATCTATGCCGCGAAGATTGCAAGGGACTTTGCCCGAAATGCGGTCAGGATCTGAACGATGGCGATTGTGGACATGCCAATCAAAAAGAAATCGACCCAAGACTCGCAATTCTTGCAAAACTTCTTGACAAGTAAAAAAAAATAAGTATAATATAACGGTAAAGTATTATCGGGATTATTCGTAGGAGGTGTGTGAAATGGCAGTACCGAAGAAAAAAGTATCCAGTGCAAGAAGAGATAAGAGACGTTCCAACAATTCCAAGCTTGAAGCGCCCACTCTTGAAGTGTGCAAGTGCGGAGAAACTAAGCTCCACGGCAGAGTATGCCCCCAGTGCGGTGCATACAAGGGCGAAGTTGTCGTTGCCCCCGAAGCTTCCAAGTAATTGAAGGCTTTTGAACTTGAAAGAATGGAGTTGTTACGCAAAGCGTAGCAACTCCTTATTTCGTTTTATACGGCAAAATATCTTGACAAAAAGACGGCGTCTATTATATAATGATATGATGGTAATTTTCAAGGAAGTCGCAGAAAGGAGCGCAGTATGGTTACGGTATCGGGCGTGGAAAAAGGCTCCCTTGCCGAAATGAACGGTATCAGGAAGGGGGATATTCTTCTCTCGGTCAACGGCAACGAGATCGTTGACGTGCTTGACTATCGCTTTTATATCACCGAAAAAAAGCTCTCGCTTCTTTTGCACCGCGGGCCCGAGCTTCTCACTGTAACGCTCACTAAACAGGAATACGACGATATCGGTCTTGAGTTCGAGACCTATCTCATGGACGAAAAGCGCACCTGCCGTAACAAGTGCATCTTCTGTTTTATCGACCAGAATCCCCACGGCATGCGTCAGACGATCTATTTCAAGGACGACGATTCCCGTCTCTCCTTCCTCCTCGGCAACTATATCACGCTGACGAACTTAAAGGACGAGGATATCGACCGCATCATTCAAATGCGTCTTTCCCCCGTGAATATCTCGGTGCACACCACTAACCCTACCCTGCGCTGTCAGATGATGAACAACCGCTTTGCAGGTGAAGCACTCCGCTACCTTGACCGGCTCGACAAGGCCGGCATCGTCACAAACGCGCAGGTCGTCCTCTGCAAGGGGATCAACGACAAAGAAGAGCTTGACCGCACGCTGTCCGATCTTGCGCGTTATACCCACATCGGCTCGATCGCCGTCGTACCGTCGGGACTGACAAGCCACCGCGAGGGGCTTTACCCGCTTCAACCCTTCACGAAAGAGGATGCGCGCGAGGTGCTAGACCAGGTAAATGCCTTCGGTGAACAAATGCTGAAAAAGCGCCCGACACGCCTGGTTTTCCCTTCCGACGAGTTCTATCTCAAGGCTGAACGTCCGATTCCCGACGAGGACTACTACGAGGACTACCCCCAGCTCGAAAACGGCGTCGGCATGATCGCCTCCATGAGGGGTGAGTTTGAACGGGAGCTGGAATATCTCGCCGACGACTACGACCTTGAGAAAAAGATCAGCTGCTCGATCGCCACAGGCTACGCGGCTTACGGCTTTATTAAAGGCCTCACCGAGTCTCTCAGTAAAAAATGCCCCAACTTCTCCTGTACCGTCTATCCCATCGAAAACCGTTTTTTTGGGGAGAACATCACCGTGGCGGGCCTTGTCTGCGGTTGTGATCTGAAGGAGCAGCTCAAGGATAAGCCGCTTGGCGACTTTCTGGCGCTTCCCTCCGTCATGCTCCGCGATGAAGGTGACCGTTTTCTTGATGACGTCACCCTTGCCGATCTTGAAAACACCCTTGCCGCCCCCATACGCCTCTCGCCTTCAACCGGCGAGGATCTCATTCGCACGCTTCTGGGCTGAAGCCCAATAAAGATAAAGAAAGGACTGATCTCTATGTCCCAACCCATCATCGCTATCGTCGGACGCCCTAATGTCGGCAAGAGCACACTCTTCAACAAGCTGGCGGGCGAACGCATCTCGATCGTCGAAGACACCCCCGGCGTTACGCGCGACCGCATCTATTTTGAAGTCGAATGGCGCGGCAGAAGAGCCGTCATGATCGATACAGGCGGTATCGAGCCCAAAACAGACGATATCATCTTAAAGCATATGCGTATGCAAGCCGAGATCGCGATCGACACCGCCGACGTGATCGTTTTTCTCTGCGACGTCAACGCAGGCGTTACGGCTGACGACAGAGATATCGCAAAAATGCTTCTGAAATCCGGTAAGCCGGTGATCGTCGGCGTCAACAAGATCGACTCGATCGGCGCGCCACCCCCCGAATTTTACGAATTTTACGAGCTCGGCTTTGAGGATGATCCCATCGCTATCTCCGCCACCCACGGTAACGGCACGGGGGATCTGCTCGACGCAGTTTACGCCTACTTTCCCGAGGATGAGGATGAAGAGGAAGAGGATGGCGAACGCATCAAGGTTGCCGTCATCGGCAAGCCAAACGCCGGCAAAAGCTCGATCATCAACAAGATCCTCGGAGAAAACCGCCTGATCGTCTCGGATATTGCGGGTACGACGCGCGACGCCATTGACACCGAGGTCGATAACGAATACGGGCTTTACAAATTCATCGACACCGCAGGTATCCGCAGAAAAAGCCGCGTTGAGGACCGCATTGAACGATTTTCGGTGCTTCGCGCCAAAATGGCGGTCGACCGCGCCGATGTCTGTGTCCTTATGATCGATGCGACCGAGGGCATCACCGAGCAGGACGAAAAGATCGCGGGTATCGCCCACGAGGCGGGCAAGCCGACCGTGATCGTTGTCAACAAGTGGGATCTCGTTGAGAAAGACAACAAGACGACGCAGGAATTCACCAATAAGATCCGCACCGCCCTCGCGTATATGACCTACGCGCCGCTTCTCTTCGTGTCGGCAAAAACAGGTCAGCGCGTGCTGCGCCTCTTTGAGCTCATCAACACCTGCAACGCCGAGAGCGAAAAGCGCATCACCACAGGTCAGCTAAACGACCTGCTTGCCGACGCGGTGGCACGCGTTCAGCCGCCCTCTGACAAGGGCAGACGTCTGAAGATCTATTATATGACGCAGTCCTCGATCAAGCCACCCACGTTCGTTCTCTTCTGCAACGATATACGACTTTTCCATTATTCCTACCAACGTTATATTGAGAATCAGATCCGCGAGGCGTACGGTTTTGAAGGAACGCCGATCCGCATCGTCATCCGTATGCGCGGTGAGGAGGAATAAAGTCTATGGCTGAACTGATCTATCGTTTTGAATACATCAAGCTCAACGGCATTCTGCGCGAGAGCATGGCTGACAATGCCGTTCTCTTCTTCGGGCTTGCTGCCCTCTTCATCCTTTTGTCCTATTTTATCGGAGGACTGAACTTCGCCATCATCTTCTCAAAGCTCTTCTATCACGACGATATCCGTCATTACGGAAGCGGCAACGCAGGCTTCACCAATATGAAGCGCACCTTCGGTACGAAGGCTGGCGTGCTCGTTATGGTGTGTGACGTCGGAAAGAATTTTCTCTGCACCTTCTTTACCATGCTGCTCTTCGGATCGGATATGGCAACGCTTGCAGGTCTTGCCTGCATTCTCGGCCACTGCTTCCCCTGCCTGTATCACTTCAAGGGTGGCAAGGGTGTTGCCGCCACGGCAGCAATGGTCTTCGTGCTCGATCCTCTGCTTGCCGTCATTCTCATCGCTATTTTTTTGCTGGTGGTATACGGCACGAAATACCTCTCGATGGGCAGTATCATGGCTATTATTCTCTACCCTATCCTGCATAACACACTGTATAACTACCTGCATAACGAGGTTCTGCCGAATTACTTTATCCGTAACGGTCTGTATACCGAGATCGTCACGCTCAACGGCGCCGTGACTGACGTGACGGATTTCGTGCAGACCTTAAAGCACACCGCCTCTCCCATTGCCGTGATCACCGCCGTCTTTCTCGCCGTTTTCATTGTCTTTATGCATCGCACAAACATCCGTCGCATCATGAACGGTGAGGAAAACCGCTTCTACTTCTCAAAAAAGCAGCGTGACGCAGAAGCTGCCGCGGCAAAGGGGCTCGCTTCGTCTTCTTCACGCCAAAAGAGTCTGGACGATTATGACGAAGAATTGAAGGGCTAACTCCCGCCCCATGCCTCAAAAAGACGGAAATTTGGCAGTTTTCACAAGCAAAAACTCGTAAAATGCGCGAATTTTTTTGAAATTCCTATTGATTTTTGCGTTTTGATATGCTATAATCAATGTTGCTGTTTTGAAATAATAAAAACTTGATATATAAATTGGAGGTGCAGAATCATGGCAAAATGCGAACTCTGCGGAAAAAGCGTTGTTTACGGACTGAAGGTTTCTCACTCGAACCGCAAGACCAACAGAACCTGGAAGCCTAACATCAGAAAGGTGAAAGTCGTTTCCGGCGGCACTCACAGAACGGCTTACGTATGCTCCCGTTGCCTGCGTTCCGGTAAGGTCGAGCGCGCATAAGTTTTCTCGCAAAAAGATACCGTCTCTCTTTACGGTAACACAAACACATGAAGACATTGTCTTTTGCTATATGCATATGTACAATACTCTAGCTGTGAAGGGCGGATCTCATATCCGCCCTGTTTTGTTTTGCGCGGATATTTCCGCAAGCATGCAAGATACCCTTCTCTCGCTCGGTATCACGCCTCTGCCGCTTCCCCCTTTCTCACGCTTGGGAGAAAGCGTAGCGCGCCACCCCGATATGCTTCTTTTTGAGCTGAAGGATGCCTTTCTCATCCACAGCCTGTATCTGAAGGAGCACGCTGACTTCTTTGAAAAAAGCGGCGCACGCTTTATCGAAACAAGCGAGCCTATCGGCAGAGACTATCCCGACGACGTGCTTCTCAACGCGCTCGGCATCGGCGCTCTCCTTTTTGGTGGCAGGACTGTCTCCGAAAAGATCAAAGCGCACTATCCGCGCTTCGTCAGAATCAGGCAGGGCTACACGCGTTGCTCAGCAGCCCTCGTGGGAAACGGCGTGATCACGTCAGACCGCTCTCTGCACAAGGCGTTGATCGCCGAGGGCGTGGACGTTCTTCTCATCCGCGAGGGACATATCGCCCTGAAGGGCTTTTCCCACGGCTTTATCGGCGGCGCGTCTGTCACGCTTTCGCCGCAGCTTACCGCCTTTTACGGTAGGCTCGAGGACCACCCCGACTTTGCTGCGATGACGGCGTTTGCCAAGGCGCATGATGCCACTCTTCTCTCGCTTTCGAGTGAGAAGCTTACCGACCTTGGCGGCGGTTTTCTCTTCATCCCCACAGCTCATTCTTCTCACTGAACGTATAAAAGAAATATCATGAAAAAAAGAACGATCCTTACGCGCCTCGTCAGATGGACGGCTTTACTTGCCTTAGCTGCCGTTGTTCTGATCCTCGGCGTGAATTTTGCAGTCATTCTCTCAACCGAGCAGTCAATTGTCGAGGCGAACACGGCTCTGACCGAAGCTGTCGATTGCATCCTCGTCCTCGGGTGCGGTGTCAGGGCAGACGGCAGTCCCTCAGATATGCTCTACGACCGCGTCAAGACCGCCTGCGGGCTCTATCTGGAGGGCTATGCCGAGAAAATCCTCATGAGTGGCGATCACGGAAGGGACGGCTACGACGAAGTCAACGTCATGAAGCGCGTGGCAATCGAGGAGTTTGGTATCCCCTCCGAGGATGTTTTCATGGATCACGCAGGCTTTTCAACCTATGAAACGATGGCACGCGCCGTCAGTATTTTCGGCATAAAACGCGCGATCATTGTCACGCAGGAATACCACCTGTCGCGCGCCCTCTATCTTGCACGCGCCTACGGCATCGAGGCGGTCGGCGTTTCAGCCTCCCTTCGTACTTACCGGGGACAAGCCTTGCGCGACCTGCGCGAGGCGGCAGCCAGGTGCAAGGATTTTGTCACAGCCATCGCAAAGCCCGCCTATGTCGGCGGCGAGCCGATCGACATTACGGGCGACGGCAATATCACCAACGATTGAACCTGACCGGTTTTCCCGGGAAATATACATCATAACTTCATGAATAAGGTACGGTATATACTATGAAATGGACATCCGTTAACGACCTGAGAGAAAAATTTCTTCAGTTTTTTGAATCCAAGGGCTGTCTGCGCCACAAGAGCTTCCCGCTCGTCCCGATGGGCGACAAGTCGATCCTCCTCATCAACGCAGGCATGACGCCCCTCAAAAAATACTTCACCGGCGAAGAAGAACCGCCCCGTCGCCGCATGGCGACCTGCCAGAAGTGCATCCGCACGCCCGACATCGACCGTGTGGGTATCACGGCGCGTCACGGCACCTTCTTCGAGATGCTCGGCAACTTCTCCTTCGGTGATTACTTCAAGCACGAAGCCATCACCTGGGCATGGGAATTTTGCACCAAGTGGATCGAGCTTCCCGAGGAGAAGATCTGGGTAACCGTTTATCTGGACGATGACGAGGCGTACGACACCTGGCACAAGGAAGTCGGCCTTCCCGAGGAGCGCATCGTGCGCCTCGGCAAAAAGGACAACTTCTGGGAGCACGGCTCAGGTCCCTGCGGCCCCTGCTCCGAGCTTCACTTTGACCGCGGCGAGGCATACGGCTGCGGTAAGCCCGACTGCAAGCCCGGTTGCGATTGTGACCGCTATATGGAATTCTGGAATCTCGTCTTCACGCAGTTCGATAACGACGGCAAGGGCAACTACACCCGTCTTGCCAAGCCCAATATCGATACCGGTATGGGTCTTGAGCGACTCGCCTGCATTATGCAGGGCGTGAATAACCTCTTTGAGGTCGACACGGTGCAGAATATCATGCAGTCGATCACCGAAAGGGCGGGCATCACCTACGGCGAAGACCAAAAGAGCGATATCTCCCTCCGTGTGATCACCGACCACATACGCGGCTCGGTCTTCATGGTATGCGACGGCGTCGTTCCCTCCAACGAAGGACGCGGCTATGTGCTCAGAAGGCTGCTCCGAAGAGCCGCACGTCACGGCAGAATGCTCGGCATCAAGGGGCTCTTCCTTGCCGACGTTGCCGCTGTGGTTGCCAGAGAAAACTACTCCGAATATCCCGAGTTGACCGAAAAGCTCGACTATATCAGAAAGGTAATCCGCATTGAGGAGGAGCGTTTCAATCAAACGATCGACCAAGGCAGCGATATGCTCTCGGGCATCATCGGAAAGGCCGTTGACGATGGTAAAAGCGCTATTTCGGGCGAGGACGCCTTCCGTCTCTACGACACCTACGGCTTCCCCATCGACCTGACGCGCGAGATCGCTGCAGAGAGTCGCCTCGCCGTTGACGAGGACGGCTTTGCAGCCCTCATGGCTGAGCAGAAGGCACGCGCCAGAGCCGCAAGAGCCAATATAAGCGGCTGGAGCGACGCTTCCAAGAATCTCCTTGCCGATTTCTCCAAAACCGAATTCGTCGGCTACGAGAACACCGTCTCCGAAGCCAAGGTCATCGGTATTCTTGCCGACGACATGGAGGTCGACCACGTCACCGAGGGCGATTTCACTCTCATCCTCAACAAGACGCCCTTCTACGGTGAAGGCGGCGGTCAGGTGGGTGACACGGGCGTTATCACCGTAAACGGCAAAGATCTGCCTGTCAGCGATACGAAAAAGGCTGACGGCGTGTATATCCATATCATCTCCACCACCGACTGCGACGTAAAGGTCGGCGATACCGTCATCGCCACCGTTGATGCTGCAAGACGCGACGCCATCAGGAGAAACCATTCGGCGGCGCACCTCCTGCAGGCCGCTCTCCGCAAGGTGCTGGGCAACCACGTTGAGCAGGCAGGCTCGTACGTTGACAGCGAGCGCGTTCGCTTCGACTTCAAGCACTTCGCCGCATTAACTCAAGACGAGCTGATTGCCGTGGAAAACGAAGTCAACAGCTATATCCTCAAGGGCTCTGCCGTTGAGACTATTGAGACCGATCCGGAGACCGCCAAGAGCTACGGTGCTATGGCGCTGTTTGGTGAAAAGTACGGCAAGACCGTGCGTGTCGTGAAAATGGGCGACGATTCCTGTGAGCTTTGCGGCGGTACGCATCTTGACAACACCGCTAAGGCAGGCCTCTTCCGCATCCTCTCCGAATCCTCGGTGGCGGCAGGCGTTCGCCGTATCGAAGGCACGACAGGTCTTGGTGTATTGAAGCTCCTTAACGAAAAGGATGAGACGATCCACTCAGCTGCCAGGGAAATGAAGCTCCCCAACGCCATCGACCTTGTAAAGCGCACGGCTCAGGTCATGAGCGAGCTTAAGGAGGCTCATGCCGAGATCGCACGTCTTGAAGCGGCCATGGCAGAGGTCAAGCTCTCTTCTCTCCTCTCCTCCACCAAGAAAGTCGGCACATATAATTTCCTTTCGGCAAAGGTGGAAGGCGTATCCCCCGACGCAGTACGCTCGGTCTGCGATGATCTCCGTGCAAACGATCCCGATTCAGTTGCCGTGATCGCACTTGTAAGCGGCGGCAAGCTGAGCTTCATCGCCTCCTGCGGCAAGAACGCCGTGGCAAACGGCCTCAAGGCAGGCGCGCTCGTTAAGGAAGTGGCGACGGTTTGCGGCGGTGGCGGCGGAGGACGCCCCGACAGCGCAATGGCAGGCGGTAAGGATCTCTCCAAGATCGTCGACGCCCTTGCACTTGCCGAAACGATCGTATCCGGATAATCGAAAAAAACAGTCAGGGGGAAGGGACTTTTGAAAAGTCCCTTCCCCCTTATACCGCCCGCATACAACGCCGATCATTTGACAAATCCACCTCATCGTGCTATAATAGACCGACGCCGGGAAAGGAGATGCCCATGAAGATCGTTCTCTTCTCGCTCAACGCTTCGCGCGTTCACACCAATCTTGCCATTCGTTGCCTTGCCGATTCCTTAAAGCGGCAGGGCTTTTCAGACGTCAGGCTCATTGAGCGCACCGAAAAAGACCGTTCCGCCGCCACGCTTGCCGCACTCGTCAACGAAAAGGCCGATCTCTACGGCTTTTCGACCTATATCTGGAATGTTGAACGACACCTGACGCTCGCCGAAAACCTCAAAAAGCTCCTGCCAAATGCGCACATCCTCTTCGGCGGTCCGGAGGTCTCCTATCACGGCGATGAATTTCTTGACAAGCACCCCTTTATCGACCATCTGATCAGGGGCGAAGGAGAGGACGCCATCGTCAGCCTTTGCCGAGAACTGCAAAAGGGACAGAACGCGCCGCGCCTGCTCGACGGCGGCGTATTTTCCGCCTTCACCGAAACACCGATGCCCTATTCGGTCGGCGAGGATTATCGCGACAGCATTCTCTATTACGAATCCTCGCGCGGCTGTCCCTACGCCTGCACCTACTGCCTCTCTTCACTCCACACCCATCCGCGCGTGCGCGCCAAGAGCGTGGAAGACACGCTCGCCGATCTTCGTCTGATCGAGCAGTTTGAGGGCATTCGGATCGTGAAATTCGTCGACCGTACCTTTAATTTCGACAGAAAACGCGCACTGGCGATATGGGAAGCCCTTTTAAGCCCGGCCTTCACAAAGCATTATCACTTCGAGATCTGCGCGTCACTTCTCGACGAAGAGGCACTTGCTCTTCTGGCGCGCTTCCCCCGCGGCAGGATCCGTCTTGAAATCGGGGTGCAGTCAACGAATCCTTTCGTGCTTGCCGCCATCAACCGCCGTGACGATACGGCGGCTGTACTCGCAAATCTTGAAAAGCTGATGGCACTTGGCAATATGCACATCCACGCCGACCTGATCGCAGGCCTTCCGCACGAAGACTACTCTTCGATCGCACGCTCCTTTGACGCACTCTACGGCAAATGCCACATGCTTCAGCTCGGCTTTTTGAAGCTGTTGCATGGCTCGCCGCTTGAAAAGCAGCGGGATCGCTATCACTATGTCACCACGGCGGAAGCCCCCTACGAGGTGCTGGTCAACGACACGCTCTCCTTTGACGAGGTCATGCGGTTGCATAAGCTCGAAGCGGTGCTTGAGCGTTTTGGCAACAGTGGCCGTTTTCAGCGCGCCATGGCATTGCTCGTTGAAGATCGATCGCCCTTTGCGGTCTTTGAATCCCTCGCCGCAGAGATTCCGGAGGTGACGCTTCTCTCACAGCGAGAGGCGTACGTTGCCCTGCTCTCTTTTGAGGAATCCCTCGCGTCTCACACGCTGTTGGCTCACACGACCCCGCCTGAGCGCGTTTTGCGCTTAAAAGAAGCCCTTGCACTCGATTTTCTTCTGAACGAGCAGGGGCATCTGCCGCGCGCTATTGCGTTTGAGAAGACGATCCTTTCGCACGAGGACAAATTTGCCTTTTCCCAACAGCATCCCGAAGCCTTTTTGCCCGCCGTCGAGGCCTACGATCTGCCTCTCACCGGCAAGGTCTTCGTGGACAGAAAAAACAAACTGCTACATCGGTAACCGAATACAAAAGCGTGCGGATGAAAACGGCAGATGTTCTTAGCGGAGACTTTGAAAGCTCTCTGCTAAGTGTGAGCCTCGCATTTGACCGGTCAAATACTATATGGGCTAAGCCCAAACCCTTATAACAACAGAAAAAGAGAGAACGAAACGTTCTCTCTTTTTCTGTTAGTGATGTTTTTGCTGACGCAAACGTGATGTTATGCTACGCATAATGATGTTGCTC
>CAZYFC010000037.1:0-11691 GCA_964646715.1 uncultured Lachnospiraceae bacterium | reverse complement strand
AAGGCTTTCGCAGTACGGACAGATCTCGTATCGGTGGCCGTATTTACCGATAAAGAGCAGGGCGTGTTCGTAGGATTCGATAAGCTCTTTTGAACAGATCGCGCATTCTTTCATACTTGTAGCTCCTTTGAATAACTGCCCGAGGGGCGTGCTTTCAGTGTTCCTTTGCGTAGAGATAGCTGTCGCGGCACATCTCGTCAAGTGTTTTTTCAGCGTGCCAGCCGAGCAGTCGCTCTGCTTTGTCGGTTGAAGCGTAGCTTTCGGCAATATCGCCTGCTCGACGGGGTGCGACTGTATAGTTCAGCCGCCTTTCGGATGCTTTTTCAAAGGCTTTGATGACGTCAAGCACCGAAGAGCCCTTGCCCGTACCGAGGTTGACAGTGAGAACGCCCTTGTTGCGGCCGATATGACCGAGTGCGGCGATATGCCCCTTGGCGAGGTCAACGACGTGGATGTAGTCGCGCAGACAAGTGCCGTCGGGGGTCGGATAGTCGTTGCCGAAGATGTTGAGGCAGGGCAGCTTGCCCGTTGCCACACGGCAGATGTAGGGCATCAGATTGTTGGGGATGCCGTTGGGGTCGTCACCGATGAGGCCGCTTTCGTGCGCGCCGATCGGGTTGAAGTAGCGGAGCAGGGCAACGGAGAAGTCCTTGTCTGACGCGGCAATATCCTCAAGTATTCTCTCCTGCATGAGCTTGGATTCACCGTAGGGATTCGTGGTTGAGCCGCGCGGCATGTCTTCGGTGAAGGGGACGGGATTGTCCTGACCGTAGACGGTGGCAGAGGAGGAGAAGACCAGCCTTTTACAGCCGAAGTCCTTCATGACGGCAAGGAGCGTCAGCGTGCCGACGAGATTATTGGTATAATAGCGGAGCGGCTGTGAGACGCTTTCGCCGACTGCCTTAAGTCCCGCAAAGTGGATCACCGCCTCAATGGGATAGGTCGAGAAGAGGGTGCGAAGTGCCGCTTCATCGCAAACGTCGCCTTCAACGAAGATCGGTCTTTTTTGGGTGATCGATTCGATATGATCCACAACCTCGCGCTTGGAATTGACGAGATTGTCGATGATAACGACCTCTTTGCCGCAGTTCAGAAGCTCGACGACGGTGTGCGAGCCGATGTAGCCTGTGCCGCCCGTAACTAGGATCATGATGTATACCTCGTTTGCTTAAAATCAGATATATTTTTGGGTAAGAGCAGAAAGCTCATCAAGTCGGAAGAAGACGTTTTGTGCAAGGGCAAGCTGACCCTTGGCGCGGTTGAGATTTTCGTCCGGATAAGACGTGCGGAAATAGACGTCGCCGTTTAAGTAGTCGGTGAGGAAGCGTACGCCAAGCTCGTAAGCAAGCGTGAAGACGCTGAAGGGCAGGAGCTTGAGCTCGTTCGGTGTAAGCGTACCCTTCGAGCCTTCGAGAAAGCCCTTGAGGAAAGCCTCGTATAAGGTCTTGTCGATGGCAATATTCTCAAAATCAAGCGCACCCTCGGGACGGGTAGATGCGCCCGAGCGCAGGGCGTCACCGAAGTCGAAGAGCAGGCTGCCCGGCATAACGGTGTCGAGGTCCAGCACGACGCTCTCGCCGTTTTTGCCGAAAAGCACGTTGTTGAGCTTCGTGTCGTTATGCACCACGCGAAGCGGCAGATCGCCTCGCTTGAGAAGCGACGTGATATATGATGCCTGTGAGGCGAACTGTCTTGCCACCGGAACGGTGTCCTTGGCGGCGGCAATGCGCTCATTCGGCGCGGTTGCAACAGCTTCCCAGAGTGCTTCGATGCGTGCGGGAGTGTTGTGAAAATCGGGGATCGTTTCAAAGAGAAGCGAGGCGTCAAAGTCGACGAGCGCATTCTGAAATGCGCCGAAGGCGCGTGCGCCCGCTTCAAGCTGTGCAGGCGTGACGGCGTCGTAGGTGTCGCCCTCGATCTTCAGCGAAAGCCGCCAGAAGCCGCTTTCGTCCTCGCAAAGAAGGCTGCCGTCCTTCGTTTCGATAAAGGAGAGCGTGGCAAGCCCCTTTTTTTGAAGGTGTGCCGTCACAGCCCCGATGTTTGCCATGACCTCCTGCGGCTTTTTGAAGACGGCTGTGTTGAGCTTCTGCAAAACGTAGCTCTGTTTGTCTGTCTTGACGAAAAAGGTGCTGTTGATCAGCCCCACGCGGCAGGGGGTGAAGGAGAGGGGATTCCCCTCAGCGGCAAAACGGCTGAAGACGCGGTGGAGCTCTGCAGTCATCTCTTCACCCACAGACCGTCGGGATAGATGCCTGCCTCGGTCATTTCGCGGAGCTTATTGACGACGCCCTCCTTATCGGCGGCGTAGGTCACGCCGAACCATTTAGCCGAGGTGGGGAAGACGTCGACCGAGCAAAGACCCTTATCCATCGCGCCGGAAAGTGCAAGCGGAATAAAGAACTCAGCCTTGGGCAGGTCGCCCTTTTCGGTAAGGAAGGTTTTGAATTCCTCACGGAAGATCGGGAAGACGTCGGGCGCAAAGCCGAAGAAGTTCATTGAAACGGGGCTGTAACGGTCGATTTCATGAGGGGTGCCGTTACAAGCGCAGAAGACCTTTTCGCCCTCACGGTAGATCTTGGTATGCTCTTCGATCGAGACGAGCTTGCCGTTCTCTGTTTTGCAGACGCCTCTTGCCACGCTGCCGTGGTCGGTGAGGGTGTTGTCAAGGATGTAGCCTGCCATGCAGTATCTGCCTGCCCTGTTGCCACTCAGCACCTTTGCCATTTCGACGAACGCCTCTCTTCCGTAAAAGTCATCGGCGTTGATGACGGCGAAATTGTCGTCGCCCACGACCTTTTCACAGCAAAGGACGGCGTGTGCCGTGCCCCAGGGCTTCGTGCGCTCCTCGGGGACAGAGAAGCCTTCGGGAAGCATGTCAAGTGCCTGGAAGGCAAAATCAATCTTGGTGAAGGGTGCGATGCGGTCTGCGATCGTCTCCCTGAAGGCTTCGAGATTTTCTTCCTTGATGAGGAACACAACACGGTCAAAGCCTGCACCGATCGCGTCGTAAATAGAATAGTCAATGATAAATTCGCCGTGAGGCGTGATGGGGTCGATCTGCTTGAGGCCGCCGTAGCGAGAGCCAAGTCCTGCTGCCAGAATAACGAGCGTCATGTAAAAATCCTCTCTTTCATCGCCGCTTTGCGGCGTTGTGTTATGTTTGCCGAAGGCAGCATATACTGTTGGTAAGAGCTGTTCGTGCAAAGAAATCCATTCTATCTTTTATTTTAGCACGAATCTTCCAAAAACACAACAATTATTTTTTTCTTTTTGGCATGAATATACCTTGTTTTTTTTGATTCGTTATTGTATAATGGTTACAAATCGCACCGTGACGAAAATTTTTTGATTTATCAGGCGATCTTCCACGATTTTTTCAGGAAAGGCAGTGAGCGTATGACGGCATACGATAATTATGACAAGGCGTTGCTTGAACAGGAGCACGCGTCGCTTCTCGACGCTTATAACGGATATAAAACAATGGGTCTTGCGCTCGACATGTCGCGCGGTAAGCCCGAAAAGAGCCAGCTTGACCTCTCGCAGGCAATGCTCGGCATGCTGAAAACGCCCGAGGACTGTATCTCGAGCAGTGGCGCTGACCTGCGAAACTACGGTATACTCGACGGTATTGACGAGGCGAAGCACATGTTTGCGGATATTCTCGGTGTACCGCGCGAAAACCTGATCGTCTGCGGCAACTCGAGTCTGAACATGATGTACGATGCCGTAACGCGCTGTATGCTCTACGGTGCGGGGCCCAATTCCAAGCCCTGGTCGAAGGAGCCTGTCGTGAAATTCCTCTGCCCTGCGCCCGGCTACGACCGCCATTTTGCGATCTGTGAGTCGATGGGCATCCAGATGATCACCGTGCCGATGACGAAGGACGGCCCTAACATGGACGTCGTTGAAGCGCTTGCCGCGTCCGACGATGCGATCAAGGGCATCTGGTGTGTGCCGAAATATTCCAATCCCGAAGGCGTGACCTATTCCGACGAGACGGTGCGCCGCTTTGCACAGCTTCAGCCTGCCGCCAAGGATTTCCGTATCTTCTGGGATAACGCCTACGCCATTCACGATCTCTACGAGACGGGGGATGAGCTTCTCAATATTCAGAACGAGGTCAGCGGGACGGCGAACGAGGACATGGTCTTTCAGTTTACCTCGACCTCAAAGGTCACCTTCCCCGGCTCAGGCGTTGCATGTATTGCCTCGTCGCTTGCCAACATCAACTTCTTCAAGAGCATTATGACCGTGCAGACGATTGGCTTTGATAAGCTGAATATGCTCCGCCACGCCAAGTTCTTTGAGGATATCGGCGGAATCCGCGCGCATATGAAGCTTCACGCCGCCATCATCCGCCCCAAATTCGAAGCCATCCACGAGGTGTTTGACAGAGAGCTTGCGCCTCTCGGAATCGCGCGTTGGACGAGACCGCGCGGCGGCTATTTCATCAGCTTAAACGTTATGAAGGGTTGTGCCAAGCGCGTCTGGGAGCTGATGAAGGACGCAGGCGTCGTCATGACCCCTGCAGGTGCGACCTTCCCCTACGGAAAAGATCCAAAGGACGCCAATCTCCGCATCGCACCCTCCTATCCGCCGCTTGATGAGATCAAGCTGGCAAGCGAGATCCTCGCCGTTTGCGTCAAGCTTGCTACGGTGGAAAGGTATCTTGCAAAGTAATGATCGATTTCGGCGCTTCACGGCAGGAAGGCGTCGGTTATGAAGTCCCACAAAAGGCAACGCCCCGTAAGCTCAAACGAGCCTACGGGGCGTTTTTTGATGCATGGCAATGCTTTTCTCCCGTTTTTACGCCTTCAGGATGCGGGCAACGAGGACGCTGCAATCATCTGCGGTGACAAGGGGAGGGTGTGCCGTCTCCCGAGGCGTTGATGCTTCGGCATCTGCGGAGCCGTCGGCTTCAGAGGCGGGCAGCGGCGGTCTTTTGGCAAGAGAAAGCACCTTTTCCGCGATCTCCTTGCAGGACAGAGCAGCACAGTCGGCAAGAGCTTCCGTGAGACGGAAGACCTCCTCGCCCGAGGGGGCGATACCGTCACTCATCATAATGATGAGGTCGCCTGCAAAGACCGGCGTTTCAATCTCGCCCACCGCGAGGTCGCGCGTGATGCCGATCGGTACCGAGCGACTGTCCACCTTGAAAAGGTTGCCGTTATGCAAAACGAAGGAGGGGGCGGCGCCGCATTTGGTGAAAAGGGCGCGCGACGAGAGCATATCGAGCTCAAGAAGATCAACGCTTGAGTGGCACTCCTCGCTCTTGGAGCGCAGGAAGTTTGAGAGCATTTTGAGAACTACGCCCTTCTTGTTACCTGCCGCGAGCATCTTTTCAAGAAAAACTGTCGAGATCTTGGCAGTCACGGCGGCTGTTTTGCCGCTTCCCATGCCGTCGCAGACGAGGAAAAAGCGATTGCCGCAGGGTCCGTCAAAGACGGCAAGCGCGTCGCCGCTGACCGTTTCGCTCGCCTTGGTCGTGGTGGCACCCGCCACCTCCGCCGTGATCGCGGGGATCGATTCGACGCGCATCGTTACGAAATCGCCGTTGAAGTCGAAGTGCGGCTCGGAGAGAGCGAGCCCCGTGGCTTTTTCAAGGGAGGATCTGATCTCGCCTCCGCTTACGGCAAGCGAGGCGATCTCCACGCCGGAGGCGAGGACGGTTTTGCGTCTGACGCCCCATGCCGAATAGCCGAGCGAGACGACACCCAGCCCCTTCAGGGCGTCGGATGCCTTGCGGCAGAGCGCCTTGTCTGCTTCAAACTCCTCCTCGCTTTCCGAGGCGGTTTCACTGAGAAGCTCCGCCATTGCCTCGTAGTCGAGTGCGAAAAGCTCGGTCTTGTCGCGCTTGACGGCGCGCTCAACGAGGTCTGCGGCGGCGTTGTTGATCTCCCTGAGGATCTTTTCCATATGGCGGCAACGGCTGTTGACGCTTTCGGGCAGGTCGGCAGCAAGCGCCTCCTCGCCCTTTTGTACCTTTTCGATCAGCCTGTCCATTGCCTCCCCCGTCTCGCTGTACTCCCTCTGCCAGCAGAGGTTGTTGAGGGCGCATTTTCTGCAGTAGCGTGCCAGCACCTCGTCACTTGCTTCGCGCAGCTCGTAGCCGCCCGGTCGGCGGCTCTTTTCCGAGAGCTCCAAAAAGATGTCGGAAAGCTCCTCAAAGGCTGAGGATAGGGCGGCGAGGCGATTTTGACGAAATTTCTTGCGTACATCGTCAACGTATTTCATCTCAGGCAATTCGGCAGGCTCGTCTGCAAAAAAGGCGATCTGCGGAATCAGCCCCGCGCGCGCAAGAGGCAGAAAGACGAGGGTCGCGAAAAAAAGGTCGCCCATAAAAGCAAGCGTGCCGCTTGAGCCGTTCAGATAGAGATTCATGACGGTGGCAATGCCGAGCGAGGTCAGCACCGAATAGGTGAGGCTTAAATTCGAGGCAAGCCCCGTGCAAAGCCCTGCCACCGCGAAGATCGGCGCGTAGGGCAGACCGCAGGCAAGCCCTGTGCAGAGACCGATCAGTGTGGCGCGGAGTGCGCCGTTGGTGATCGCCACCGAAAGGGTGATGAAAAAGCCTGCGATCAGCCCGAGCGAGAAGCCGAAAATGCCGTGCGAGTCAAGGGCGTAGATGAGGAAAAAGATGATTGCCAGCCTGCCCGGTTCGGAAAGCATCGATTGCGTTTTCGGCAGGTCTGTTGCATAGGCAAAGAGTCGCGTCAGAAGCGGTGCGGTTGCTACCGTGAAGACCAGCGCGTAGACTGTCTCCATGGCAAAGCCCTCAAGGGCAGCTGCGGCAAACGCGCCGAGAAAGGAGAGTGTGGCAGAAAGCGCCATGCGAATCGCGGCACTTTCACCGAACACGCCCTTTTCGGGGGTGATGCGCCAGATGACGAGGCGCAGAAACAGTCCGAGCGCCGCTACCGTCAGATCAGCGATCGGGTGTGCAGACCAAAACGCGCCGAGGGTGACGCCTATGAGGGCAAACGCGGCGTTTGAGCCTCTCGCGGCGCTGAAAAGCGCGATGCCGAGCGGCGTTGCGCTGAAATATAGCTCGGTCAGGCTGAACAGCCATGCGAGCGTGAAAAACAAGACCGAGAAGAGCAGCTTCCGTCTTGCTTTTTTTGATGCAAGACGCTCCGCTTCTCCCGAAAGATCCTTACCCAGTGCTAGTCTTGCGTAATAGGTGGCCTTTGCCGAGAGACGTCTGATGCCGCCGATACCCTTTTCTATGATCGTTTTTTTGTCCTCCATAGTGTGATCCTTCCTTTTTTGAGTCTTTCTCCCTGTCATTCTAACAGAGGAAATAAGCAGGAAATGTCGGAATCGGGCGGTTGACTTAAATTTATATGGAACGGAAGGACTTTGGGTAAGGGGCAATGCTTTTAAGAACAGGCAGCTTCTGATTGGAGAGGCCTTGCAGGACGGAAGCAGCACAAGAGGGAGACTTTCTTGCCGCCTTAACCGTCAGAGAATCGGATGCAAAGGGTCGAACGACCGCGCCACAGGTTATCGGTTTATGGTAAGCGAGCGAAGGATAAAGCCTCCCTTGTGTTCCTGCACAAGGGAGGCTTTGATTACACGTTTTTTGATTATCCGTCTTCATCCTGCTCACGCCGACCTCGTTCACTTTTGCAGGTGGCGCCCCAAGAGGCAAACAGCTTCAAGCGGCTTGCTGTTTCGTGTGTTTGCCTCTTGGGGTGGGATGACATTGGCGGATCAGAAGCTGACCTTGACCTTTGTTCCCGTGGGGGTGGAGGGGAAGGTGAGGTAGGTGGTCTTGGTGTCCCCATCGTAGCTGAAGGAGGCCACGGAATCCACGCCGCCTGAAGTGACGGTGATGCTCTTGGGCGGGCGTTTGGTATAGATTCGGGCGGCAGCGGTCATTTCGGAGGGACCCTTGACGATGAAGGTCAGGCTGCGCTGAGCGGCGGTAAAGGCTACCACTCTGCCTGAAACGGCGAGGACGTCGGCGGTTTCCGACTTATCGATCAGGGCAAGATCGTAGAACAGCTTTACATCGCCTTCCTTTAAGATAGGATCTCTCACGACATCGAGCGTGTGGGAGAACATATCCATATAGACACCCTTGATCCTGTGGGTCTTTTCCATGTCGGTCTCATCCAAGAGCGCTGAGACCACGTATTTGCCGCGCTTC
Organism: uncultured Lachnospiraceae bacterium; assembly: GCA_964646715.1. Lineage (GTDB taxonomy): Bacteria > Bacillota > Clostridia > Oscillospirales > CAG-272 > RGIG1993. Next base: position 3,539 of record CAZYFC010000037.1, on the reverse strand, counting down.
ATAACCATGGCGGCGCTTCTTGTGACATTACCTACCTCGGCGGTGACGGTATCCACATAGGCTTCAGCAAGCTCGCCGTCCTTGGCAAGGGCGGTGGGATGCTTGGCGATATAGGTGAAGGAGCCCTTGCCCACCGGATAGGTGCCTTCGACGAGGTCACGGGGCAGTCCCATGGATTCAAAGAGATGCTCGGCGGCATTTCGGTAGGTGGCTCCGCCTCTGTTCCAGAACTGCCGCACGGTATGGAAGCCGTCGGAGCCGTCGCCGACGTAGAAGAGCTTGCCGCCCTCTCTTACCCAATTGGCAAGACCTACGTTCAGATCGGGGGAGTCCGGCTTCATAAACTCGTAGGAAAGGACGAGCGCCCTGTGGCGATCAAGATAGCCCGCGAAGCGACGCAGGTTGTCAAGCTGTACGGGTCTGACACAGATGCCGCTCTTGAGAAGGGGCAGGGCAAGACCGTAGAAGGGATTCCAGGCGATGGTGTCGTTTTCCTCGCAGCCCGACACACCTTCGGGGTAGTGGCGCTGGTACATGCCCGAATCGGCAAGCAGAATGCCGATCTCGGCGGTGTCGGTGATAAAGCCCTGCTCCTCGGTCTCCATATCCCGAAGGGCGTGCATTACGGTGAGAAGATTCGTCTTGTATGCCTCCGGCATGGGCTCTCTGCCCGTGCCGTCCTCCTTGGGGTACTTGCCGCAGAAAATGCGTGCGGGCCACGGCGAGACTTCAAAGGATGAGACGTCGGGGTGAAAGAGGGAAGCCACCACGGTGCGGTAGTAATTCTCACGGTAATCCTGCCAGGTGTGACGGGGGTTATCTTCGATCGGGTCATGCAGAAACCACATTTTTCTGCCTGTGCCGCGCACAAGCTCCTGCATGACGCCGTATTCGAGGAAGGCAGTCTCAAAGGTGCGCTCCCTGGTCACGCCGCGGTAGGTGTTCGGCTCGCGGGAGGTGCCTGTCCAGATCTGCGCGATATAGCCGTCTATAACGGGCAGATCGATGAGGGCGGATTCGGGGGAGACGATACGCCACTGCGAATAGTTGATGAGAGAATGCGTAGGCACGTAGAAGCGCAGAACGCGGTTGTATTTCTTGAGGGCGTATTCCTTCAGCTCGGCACAGAGACGGTCAAGCGTGCGCTTGTAGAGGTACTGCTTCAGACGCGACGCCATGTACTGACCCTCGGCGCTCGCCTGCGGATCTTGCCATTCTTCCTTATAATAGAGTCGCCATTCGCGTTTGAAGGCTTCGGAATAGCCTGAGGCTACCCAGAATTCGGGCTCCTCGAGGTGGATCGCCTCAACGCCGTAATCGACAGCTTTTTTGAGATTCTCGGCAAGATAGTGCGAGAAGGAGACGGAAGGCACCATGTAGGGAACGTCCTTGCCGTGGCTGATGTCCGAGCCGTCACGGCGGAGCTGTCCCTCGTCGTGGTGGTCGATGCCGTCGAACTTGCCGTAAAGGTAGTCCTGATACTCGCCCCATGACACGCCTGTCATGAGATGGATGACGTAGCCGCGCTTTTTCCAGTGGGCGATGCGCTTTTTCAAATCGTGAAAACCGTAGACCATCACAAAATCGCATTGGATATCAAAGCGCTCGTTATAATCTCTCTGCTCTTGAAGACCCGTGCGTTCTTCGTTTCTGTCGTAAAGTTTCATAGTCGCCTCCGTAAATAAATCTACCTCATTTTATCACACATGCGGCGCTTTGGCAAGGATTTTTCAGAAAAAAGGGCTTTCGGCGGAGTCATGACAAGATGCATACGGTTTGCTAAACCAAAGACGAAAAAAGTATTCGGAACAAGCCCCGTGTCGGTTGGATGAAATTTGGGCGTTGCAAGCGTAAACGACAGACCTTTCCGGCAGTTCCTTTAAGCATGCATGAAAAACGAATGAAAAAAGCTGAAGATGGGCTGTTTCCCGTATGGTCGCTTACCCATAGGGTGGGGTCTTGCTCCCACCGAAAACGAACAATCACCCCGACAGATTTTCAATAGGTCTGTCGGGGTGATTCTTGTGTATCTTCACAGTCATCATCCGATTTAATTTCATTATAGTCATCGCGGTTTCGAATGATATGGTCGTTGAAACGAGCTTGCCAAATGTTTTCACTATACTCCTTGTTGCAAAAACGCTTGAATGTCGATACAAATCGGGAACACGCGCCGGTTGCTCTTTCAATGTTTGTAGGGACGGGCGCAGACAGTCGGGGACGCCTGTCCCTACAGTCTGCGCCTGTCTTTTTGACTTTTTTATTCGCCGTCAGTTGCCCTGACGATCTCGCGGAAGGCTTCGTCGAGATAGTCGTTTTCCATCAGCTCAAGCGCGCCTTTGTCGCAAAGGGCGGCGAGTTTTTGATCGATCGGCAGCTTGGCAAGCACCTTAAGCCCGTGCTTTTCGGCAACGGCTTCAACGTGGCTTTCGCCGTAGATATGATGCTTTTTACCGCAATCGGGGCATTGGAAATAGCTGTAATTCTCGATGATACCGAGGATCGGGATATTCATGAGCTTTGCCATCGTGACGGCCTTTTCCACGATCATGGAAACGAGATCCTGCGGCGAGGTAACGATGATGATGCCGTCAATCGGGAGCGACTGGAAGACGGTCAGCGGCACGTCGCCCGTTCCGGGAGGCATGTCGACGTACATATAGTCGACCTCGCCCCAGCATACGTCTGTCCAGAACTGCTTGACCGTGCCTGCGATGACGGGACCGCGCCATACGACAGGCTTTGTCTCGTCGTCGAGCAGGAGGTTGACGCTCATCACGCGGATGCCTGTTTTGGATTCAAGGGGGTACATGCCGAATTCAGAGCCCTCGACTTCGCCTCTGACGTTAAAGATCTTCGGGATAGAGGGGCCTGTGATGTCGGCGTCGAGAATGGCGGTGCTATAGTCTTTTCTCTGCGTGTTAACGGCGAGCATGGAGGTGACGAGCGATTTGCCCACACCGCCCTTACCGCTGACAACGGCAATTATTTTTTTTACGTCGCTCAACTGATTGGCAGGCTCGTAAAGAGGCTTTTTGCTTTTGGAGGCGCAGCTTGCAGAGCAGGTCGAGCAGTCGTGCGTGCAGCCTTCGGAGGTGAGTTCCTTTTCTTCCACTTTTCTTTCCAACCTTTCCTGAATTTCACTTACCCATCTAGTATATCACGATTTTCAAAGAATGCAAGGCTTTTTGCCAAAAGATTTTGACGGACATTTTTCGAGTCGTTCTGCTTCTGTGCCTGCTTCCGGAACCTTATCGTCGGCTTTTGCCTTCGGACGATGAGTCTCATTTTATAAAATTTACAAAAAAGTGTAGACAGACGGGCGCGTCTTGTTGTATAATGATATTCGGACGAGTCTATACAAGGATGAAATGGGGAAAAGCGCGCAGATGCTGCCCCCATGCGGTCTGAAAGGAACGGAATAACAATGAAAATCAGTGAAATTGCGAAACTTTTGAATGCCGAGGTGCTTTGCGGTGAAGAGCATCTTGACCGCGAGGTGAAGTCTGCCTGCGGATGCGATATGATGAGCGACGTGC
>CAZYFC010000036.1:0-11791 GCA_964646715.1 uncultured Lachnospiraceae bacterium | reverse complement strand
TTGCACCCAAACGGTTTTCAAGACCGCCTCGTTATGACCGCTTCGATATGCCTCCAAGTGGATATAGAGTTCAAACCAAAGGTATGATAGCACAGAAAAGGGCATTTGTCAAGGCAAAAAAGAAAAACATTTACATCCTACAAAAAAGGAAACCATTTACATCCTCTTGTCGGGAAAAAGGTCGGTGGAATGAAAAGCCTTTTCATCCTCCCTCCTGCGGGCGTTAAAAAACGCATTTCAGTTCATCCCTTGACGCACAAGCTGACGTAAAATAGCGGCACGCCCCTCCCGAAAGAAGAGCGTGCCGTTTTTCAACTAAAAAAATTAACCGTAAGATCCTCGGGTAAGGTGACGGTAGCGGTGAGGATATACCACTCGACCTCGCTTCCGCCGAAATTGACGGTAGAAAGCAAGTTACACTGTTCAAACGCATCGTTTGCCATATAGATCACGCTTGCGGGGATGGTGATCTCGGACAGCGCGTTACAGTTAGCAAAGGCACGCGCACCGATCTCGGTGACGCCCTCGGGCAGGGTAACGGCACTGATCAGCATGCTGTAGAAGGCACTGTCGCCAATCCCGGTGACACCCTCGGGGATGCTGCTCGCGCGAAGACCCTGCACCAGCTTGCCTGTTGCTCTCTCAACGATGCAAAGACCGTTTGAAGAATAGGTCTCGTTATCCTCGTCGATCGTCATATTCGTAAGCGCGTTACAATTCTGGAAGATGCGCGCTTCGATCAGCGTCACACTCCTCGGAATATAGATCGTCTCAAGCGAGGTGCAATTGGCAAACGCCATACCGCCGATCTCGGTGAGATTCTCCGAAAGTGAGACTGTTTTCAGCTTATCGTTGCCTGCAAATGCCTGCTGACCGATCGCAGTGATATTGTCGGGAAGGAGGACTTCGCGAAGACCCATATAATAAAAGGCGTATGCACCGATCTTCGTGACCGTTTTCGGGATCTTACTGCCCACGCAGCCCATATAAAGCTCATTTGTTTCTTTATCTATAATGCAGTTACTCTCTGCGCGGTAGAATCGACTCTCCTCACTGACCGTCATGGTCTGAAGAGAGGTACATCCGTAGAAGGCGGTGGTGCTGATCGAATTGATTGTCGAGGGGATGTGAATCTTCGTCAGCGAGGTGCATGCCTGAAAGGCGCCGCTCTCCAGCTTTAGCACGCCTTCGCCAAGCTCTACCGAGGAGAGCGAGGTACATCCGTAGAAGGCAAGTGTGCCGATCGAGTCAACGCTTCCGTTGATCACAACCGATTCTATTCTTGTATTCATCCAGAATGCCGCCATTTTGATGCCGAGGACGTAGTCGCCGCTGCTGTTATATTCGGGGATAACGATGCGCGTGGCACTCTCGTCTAGAATGCCCGTGACGTAGCAGAAGCCATCACCGGTTGACTCGTAGGTAAGGCCGGGCGTGGCAGGCTCGGCGGTTGACTCGGGAGCCGTTGTTTCGGTAAGCTCGACGGTGGTTGTCTCTTTTTCGGTCACAGTCGTGCCTTCGCTCACAAGCGGCGTACTCTCCGTCGTGTCAAAGCGCGTCGTTTCAGCGCTCGTCTCGCTGCCTTTGCCGCAGGAGGCAGCTAAAACCGTCACTGCAAGGAGCAAAACGAGAAGTAATGCAAGGTTGGAATAGCGTTTCATGAGGTTTTCCTTTCAAACGGTAGGACTCGATAAAGATCAGCTCTCGACGTTGCCCTCAAGATCAAAGGTAAAGGAAGAGACAAATTGAAAATTCGGATCGCCGCGCTCCTCTGTGGTCGTGCGGATCAATTCCTCAGAGAGCACAGGCGTAAAGGTCGTTACCTTGCCGCAGAAATCGAAGGTGATCTCCGAGAAGAGATCAAGCATATCCTCTGAGAGGTAGACAGTAAACTTTGCCGCTTTGGGCGAGGTCACCGTGCAGGAATTGACGCGAACGGTGTTCGTTTCCTTATCGTAAGTGATATCAAGTATGCCGTCTCTGACGCTCGACGGGGCAGACAACCAATAAAAGGCGTTGACCTTTCTGACAGAGGGCGTTCTCGTCGAGAGATCCCATACCACGCGCGTGGGGATCGGGTCTCTCGTGTATGCATTCATAAGACTTGCGGCGTGCGTCGTGGCGTAAACCGTGCCGCCCGTGCCCGCCTTACCGCCCGATGCGAGCCATGCGTCAGTATCGTCAACGACCAGCTGCTTCGTTCTCTGGTTATCGCCTACCACGCCGTGCTCCTTGCCGGAATGCACGAAAACGGCGTGCGTATACCCGCCCCCGTACTGCTCGGCAAGCGCGTCAAGGAGCTGACTGTATTTAACCGTCTCGGTGTGACGGTTATAAGCGGTATCAAGCTCCCCGACCTGCAGGAAAAACGCCATATTATAGACGTTCACCATGCTGACGCCGTTGGGGTGACCCGCCGTCATATTAGCGGCGGCAAAGCGGTCGGACATACGCGTTGCGATCTGATACACTCCGTCGCCGCCTGCAGAATAGCCCACGATATAGGCCTTGTTGGGATTGCCGTTCATGTAAACCGTCGCATTTTCAATGATGCGATCGTAAAATTTATAGGCATTGTCGACCGAATGACAGTTCCACGTATCTTCAATGGCGCGGCAGGAGACGTAGATGCCTGCCACTTTGTTCGCTGAATAACGCCCTGCCATACCGCTCCACTGGCTTTCATTTATCTCACCCGTCGGATCGCTGCCGCCGCCGTGAAGCACGATAAAAATAGGATATCCGTCCTTGGGCGCGGAACCAACCACCTTCGTCTCGACCTTCATTTTCCTTGCACCGATTGTGACGTAGCCGATCCCATTTGCCACAAGCTCGGTGGCGCGTGAAGCGGGGAGCTCCGCCACGTATTCGTTCCATATCTCCTCACGCAGCGCTTTTATGGCTTCGTTGCTTGAAAGTCCCACGGCAACGACCTCCTCTGTGGTTTCCTCGGCTTCAGTGGTTTCCTTGACCTCTGCGGTCTCCTCGGCTTCGCCTGTAAGGGGTTCCGTCGTCGTTTCCTCTGTCAAGACTTTACCGCCGTCAACGCAGGCTGCGGCGAGTAGCAAAAACACGGCAATGAGAAGGAGAAGCAGTGCTTTCTTCATGCAAAAAATACCTTCTTTCTTCGTTTTGTGTCGTATGAAAATACGCCGGAAAAAGGGAATTACTAATAAATATGCTTTACACGCTTCAAGGAAGGTGTTTGGGGCGATTTTTGAGGCGTTTTGAAAAGTGCATTTTCATAAGTCTGCTATTTAAGCGGCTTTTCGTCTTTTTTTCATTTTTTACAATCGACTTTTTCAGCCTCGATCAAGCGAAAAGCGAGGCGTTTTTTTGCGTTTTTCATGCCTTGGAAGGCAGGCTTTGACCGTCGCTTCGATAGCAACAAGGCGCCTTACAGCGTCTTGAACAGCTCCTTCATCTCTTTGGCTCTCTTGCAGGAATACGCGCCCTCGGCGCATGCGCCCTTCACACAGGAGGGTCCTGCGCCGGCGAACAGCGTAGGGGCAACCCCTTTGACAAGGCGGAGCATTTCAATGGCAAGTGCGCGGATCTCCCACTGCGCTCTCGTACAACAGCGCTGCCTGAAGAAATTATAGAGCGAGCGCGCATTCATCGTAACGATCATGCGCGTATCGCATGCGTTGGGGAGAACAAACCGCGCGTCCTCATTCGCTTTTTTGCCTGCGGCAAAGGCAGCGTCCTTTTCGTTCATGCCTGCGGCGATATTGTCGGCAGTGTGCTTCTTCAGAAGGATCTCGCGAAGCTTACCGTATACCTCGGCATCGTGCGCCATCTCCTCGCGAAAGAGCGCCTCTGCCTCGGGAACGCCCTCGATCTCAGGCGGCATAATATACTCAAAACCCGCCTTTTCAACGTAACGCTGACTCTGCACCGAGTAAGAAGCGATCCTGTGCCGCGTGATCTGGGCAAGAAGCGCGCGGGAGACACCCTCGATGCCGAAGGTGAAGCTGACATGCTCGATAGGACTTTCATGCCCAAGCGAGGCAAGATGCTCAATAAACGCCGCTGTTCTTTCCGGCGTTTGCTTATCGAGAAGCCCCTGGATATCGCTTTTCGCGTAGCAGAGCTTCGCAGCGGCGGCAACTACCTGCTCGGGATTTGGGGTATAAGCGATCAGTTCAACCTTCATAACAGTTCTCCTTTTGTCCCTTGTGTCAAAAAAACGGAACGCTACCTTCATTTTATATACTCTAATTTTACACGATTCGACGCACAAAGTCAATCTTTTTTTCTTGACTTTACTTTATGCAAATGTTAGAATAGTGTAGAACTTTTTTCCCGCTCCGGACTCTTCGGGCGGCACGGATCGACATCAAAATCAATCATATATGAGGATCAATATGAATCAGAGCTTTTTTGCACTCGTTTTTCGCCAGAAATATATCAAGCGATGGGGGCTGATGCGCAACACGCGCGACGAATCACTTGCCGAGCATGCAGCCGAGACCGCCATACTCACGCATGCCCTCGCCACCATCGGCAACAACTACTACGGCAAGAGCTATAACGTGGATCGCGCGGTCACGCTTGCCGTCTTTCATGACACAAGCGAGGTCTATACGGGTGATCTGCCTACTCCGATCAAGTATTTCTCGACCGAAATGCGCGAAGAATACAAGCTGATCGAGGAAAACGCAGCAAACACTCTCCTTGCACACCTTCCCGACGAGCTTCGCCCCACCTACCAAGACCTTCTGATGGGCGACCTCGATCCCCTCTACCGCCTCGTCAAGGCGGCTGACAAGCTCGCCGCGCTCATCAAGTGTATTGAGGAAGAGAAGGGCGGCAATCGCGAGTTCTCTGCCGCGAATGCCACCACGCTCCGTTCACTCGTTGACATGAAGATGCCTGAGGTGGATCACTTTGTGAAGGAATATCTGCCGGCGTTTTATCTCACGCTGGACGAAATGCAATCGTAAAATAAAGGTAAGGCTATGAAAAAACCGGAACTTCTTGCCCCTGCGGGCTCTTACGAAGCCCTCGTTGCGGCCGTTGAAAACGGTGCGGATGCGGTCTATTTCGGCACGACGCTTTTCAACGCGCGGATCATGGCAAAAAATTTCACGCGGGAAGAGGTCACGCGCGCTGTCGAATACTGTCACGCGCGCGGCGTTGCCTGCCACGTCGCAATGAACACGGCGATCACCGACAGACAAATGAAGGATGCCCTCAATCAGGCGGAATTTCTCTACGGGGCGGGCGTTGACGCGTTGATCGTTGCCGACCTCGGTCTTGCCGCTGAGATCCACCGTTCCTTTCCCGATCTGCCTTTGCACGCGTCCACACAGTGCTCGGGACACAATACGGATGCCGCCCGCTTTTTTGAAAAGCTCGGCTTTACGCGGATGGTGGTAGCAAGAGAGATCGCCAAAAACGACCTTGAAACGCTCTGCAAAGAGTCGCCTATCGAAATTGAAGCCTTCGTACACGGCGCGCTTTGTGTTTCGCAGTCGGGACAGTGCCTTTTCTCCTCCTTTCTCGGCGGCAGAAGCGGAAACCGAGGCGAGTGCGCCCAGCCCTGTCGCATGCAGTATAACGGTAAATACCCCTTGAGTCTCAAAGACCTCTCTCTTGCGGGGCATATCACCGAGCTGTCTGCCATGGGGATCGCTTCCTTGAAAATAGAGGGCAGAATGAAAAGCCCCGATTACGTTGGCAGAGTGGTGGCGATCTTCCGCCGTCTGCTTGACGAAAACCGTAACGCCACGCCTGATGAAATGGCAAGCCTTGCCGAGATCTTCTCGCGCTCCGGCTTTACAGACGGCTATTTTTTGAAAAAGGTCGGCCCTGAGATGCTTGGCGTGCGTACAGGCAGGGATATTGAAGCCACGCGAAGCGCCGTGATAACTGCGGCGAGCTATGAAAACGCAAAACCGCCTATCGTCACCCCCGAAAGAAGCTGCAGGGCGGCTTTCAGAAAAGCCCCTGCCGCCAAGGTCAAAAAAGCACCCCTTGATTCGGCGCGCTTCTACGATACCTCCGCGATTCCCGAAAACGCCCGGAAATTCGGCATAGAGATCGTCTATCTACCCCTTGACAGATTCGTCAAGGGAAAGGCAAACGGCGTCGTTCTGCCGCCCGTGATCTTTGACAGTGAGAAGGACGCGGTGCAAACGCGCCTGAAAAAAGCAAAAGAAAACGGTGCCGTTCACGCGCTTGTCGGCAACGTGGGGCATATCGCCCTTGCCAAGGAAGCAGGGCTTGTCTTACACGGCGATTGGCGTCTCAATATCGTTTCGGGCTATTCTGCTGCACTTTATGAGGATATTATGGAGGACGTTCTTCTCTCGCCCGAGCTTATTCTGCCGCAGATCCGCGATATCAACTTTTCGAAAGCCGTCACCGTATACGGCCGTCAGCCCCTGATGACGCTTGAAAAGCCTGTCGGCACCGCCTCGCTGACAGACAGAACGAAGGCTGTTTTTCCGATCCTCAGGGAGGGCGGAAGAGACATTCTCTTAAACTCCGTGCCGACGTATATGGCGGATAAAAAAACCGAGCTTGAAAAGGGCGGCGTTTTCGCAAAGCATTACCTCTTCACTACCGAGGGCAAGCAAGAGACCCTGACAGTCCTCACAGCCTACGAAAAAGGCTACGCTACCAAAAAGGCGATCCGCCGCATCAAATAGCCACACCGACACCGTTCCGGGTGCGCGGTATGCATAGACGCAACCGCAGGTTGCGCGCTCGTTATAAGAGAAGCATCGGCAACCAAACGCTTACAAACCGATCAAATCCGAAAGGAATCACCGCTATGCAGGAAGTCAGAATCAAAAAGATGAGAGAAAACGCCAAGATCCCCGCCTACGCAACGAGCGGCTCTGCCGCAGTTGATCTCTCGGCGGCAATAGACGAGCCGATCGTCTTAGCTCCGAGCGAGCGTCGCCTTATCCCCACCGGCGTTGCCATCTCCATTCCGAAAAACACCGTCGCTATTCTCTCGGCAAGAAGCGGTCTTTCCGCAAAAAAAGGCATCGCTGCCGCCAACGGCATCGGCGTGATCGACAGCGATTATCGCGGTGAGATCTTCTTTTCAGCCATCAATCTCTCCCGCGAGAGCTACACAGTCACCCCAGGTGAGCGCGTGGCACAGCTCATGTTGATGCCGGTGTATACCATGTCGCTCATCGAGACCGATTCGCTCGACGAGACCGAGCGCGGCGAAGGCGGCTTTGGCTCAACGGGCAGTCGCTGAGTGCCGACCGACCTCGCTTTGCACCGACAAGATTCCTTCCGACGCACCAAGAACCCATATAAAGGAGACGCCGCACTATGCTCATACTCGCTTCACAGTCACCGCGCAGGCGCGAAATGTTCGACCGCCTCGCCCTCGATTATCGTGCCGTCAGCACCGAAGCCGACGAAACTGTCAACGATCGGTTGCCCCCTGCCGAATATGTTAAAACGCTTGCAAGCCGTAAGGCTGTGGCGGCAGCTTCGCAGGCAGATAAAGAGGACGTCATCATTGCCGCAGACACAGTGGTGGCACTCGGCGAGGCGATCTACGGAAAGCCCCGCGACTATGAAGACGCCTTTGGCATGATCCGCGCCTTTTCAGGCAAAACACACGCGGTCTACACCGCGTTTGCCATTGCGACAGGCGGAAGAGTCTACACCGAAGCCGTTGCCACACGCGTCAGCTTTCGCGAGCTGAACGAAAGTGAGATCGACTATTACATCACCCACGAAAAGCCCTTTGACAAGGCGGGAGCATACGGCATTCAGGAAATGGCAGGCATTTTCGTTGAAAAGATCGAGGGCAACTTTGATAACGTCGTGGGGCTCCCTCTGACACAACTCGAAATGGCACTGCGAAGGGAATTTGCCATATCGCTCTTCAATTTTGCCAAGGAATAAAGCAAAAAGCGCAACCTGCGGTTGCGCTCTCTCGCATTTTCAGCATACCGCCGCTTTGACCGATCACGCTTGATTGAAGGGAGACCGTCATGGGAAAGAAAAACGCCGCCGCCATCGTGGAGGCACTCAAGCAGCTATATCCCGACCCGACCTGTGCTTTGCAATATAACGGCGATCCCTGGCGGCTTCTGGTCATGGGCAGACTTTCGGCACAGTGCACCGACGCGCGCGTCAATCTCGTCTGCAAGAGGCTTTTCGAGTGTTATCCCTCCGCCGAAGCCATGGCAAGGGCAACTCCCGAGGAGATCGAGCCGCTGATCTATTCCTGCGGCTTTTTCCGCGCCAAGGCCAAGGATCTCGTCCTTGCATCGCGCATGCTGCTCGAAGAGTACGGCGGCGTCCTTCCCGACGACATGGATAGCCTTCTCCGATTTCCCGGTGTCGGCAGAAAGATCGCCAATCTGCTTCTGGGGGATATTTATCACAAGCCCGCCATCGTTGCCGATACGCATTGCATCCGCATTTCACGCCGCATGGGACTCGTCGAAAAAGAGGACGCCGCGCCCGAAAAGGTAGAAAGGACGCTCAGAGAGCTCATCGCCCCGGAGGAACAGAGCGATTTTTGTCACCGCATCGTCCTGTTCGGGCGTGAATACTGCCCCGCGCGGGGCAACGACTGCGCCGCATGCCCAATAAGCGAGCTTTGCGATAAGGTCGACCTTTCCTGAAAAAAGCCGCAAAAAAACCTGCCTCACGGCAGGTCTTCATGATGACGCGCTCAAATGTCGTATCCGCATGAGTGCGCTCAAGCCTCTACGGGGATTGCATCCAAATGCTTCAATTCTTCAAAGTAGGCGTCGAGCACAGCAGTGTTCAGTGTCTCTCTGAATTCTGAGTTGATGGGGTGTGCCACGTCGCGGTAGGTCCCATCGGGATTTTTTTTGCTGGGCATTACGATAAAATGTTTGTCCTTGGCGTAAATCACTTTGATGTCGTGTAATGCAAGCTGATCGTCAAGCGTAACAGAAACGACAGCCTTCATCGGGCCTTCGTCATCGAACACCTTTCGGATCTTAACGTCTGTGATTTTCATAAAATACCCCTTTGCAGATAAATAGATTGTCCCTACGAAAAAAATTATAGACCGAATTAATTTCAGTAATTCTAACAAATTGAAAAGATTCTTTGAACGAAATGTTTCCATTTTGATAATAATAACATATACTGAATAAAGATCATAAAACCGTCATATTATCATCAAAAAACCGTCATTTTTACATCATTTTATGAAGGAATGCAGATTTATGGGAAATTGTTTGACCAACCTGTTAAGCCGCTGTAAAAAGCTCTTTTTCGTGGGCATCGGCGGCATTAGCATGTCCTCGCTCGCGCTCCTGGCACTTGACGCAGGCTACAGGGTCTACGGCTCCGACCGCTCCTGTTCCGCCCTTGTGGAGCGCTGTCAAAGAGCAGGCTGTCAGGTCGTGATCGGCCACAGAGAGGAGTCTGTGATAGGCATGGATGCCGTCATCTACACGGCAGCGGTCTCGCTTGACTCTCCCGAGCTGAAAAGCGCGCGTGAAAGGGGCATCCCAACCGTTTCGCGAGGTGATTTTCTCGGAAGCATGATGCTCGGCTACAAAACGCGCATCGGCGTGTCGGGCACGCACGGCAAAACGACCACCACCTCGATGGCGGCGAAGATCCTCATCGAGGCAGGATGCGAGCCGACAGTTGCAGGCGGCGCGGTATCCGACGTGTTGAACGGCTCGGCGCTTCTCATAGGAAAGAAAGACTGTTTCGTTTACGAGGCATGCGAATACAAAGCATCCTTCCACAGCTTTCATCCGACCGTGGCAGTCGTTACCAACGTCGAGCTTGACCATACCGACTACTACGCCTCGCTTGAAGAGATCACCGAGAGCTTTGCCGTCTCCCTGCAGGAGGCGACTTACGCCGTGATCAATCTCGACGACCCAAACGCCGTCAAAGCGGCAGAAAAATTCACAGGTGAAAGGCGTTTCTTCTCGCTGATGAACGAGAAGGCCGACTATTACGCCGAAAATATCCGCTACGAGGGGAACAGCAGCCGCTATATCCTGAAGCATCGCGGCAAGCGCATCGGGGAGGTCTTGCTTCCCACGATCGGCGCATTCAATATAGCCAATTCTCTTGCCGCGCTTGCCGCCTGCCATATCGCGGGCGTTGCGCTTGAAAGGGCAATCCCCGCGCTTGCTGCCTTTGAGGGCTCGGCAAGACGCTTTGAAATACTCTACCGCGAAAACGGCATCACACTTGCCGATGACTACGCGCACCACCCATCCGAGATCGCCGCTACGCTGAAGGGCGCAAGAGCTATGGGGGCTGAGCGCATTATTGCAGTCTTCCAGCCGCACACCTATTCGCGCACGAAGGATCTCTTTTCCGGCTTCGTTGAAGCGCTTTCTCTTGCCGACGAGGTCATTCTGAGCGATATATACGCCGCAAGGGAGGTCAACACCTACGGCATATCCTCCGAAATGCTTGCAAAAGCCATCGGTGAAAAGGCAACCTATATGCCGCAATTCGAAAAGATCGCGGCACATCTTGCAAAAAACACCCAAAAAGGGGATCTCGTCCTTACAATGGGAGCAGGAGACGTCTATAAAATCGGAATTCTTTTTAAAGAAGCCCTTGCAAAATAGAAAAGAATCGGTTACAATAGAGCAGCACGAGGCAGCAGAGAGCAACCTGCAAGCCTCTGTTTCGGCAAAAGACCGCGGCGAAAGACAAAAATCTCCGCCAAAAAGCATAATACGCGTATATCGCATATAATATAATGAGGTAAAGATCAATGGCAACGATTTTAAGAGGCATGACGAGAGACGGCTCTGCACAGATCCTCGTCATCAATTCCAAGGATATCGTCAACGAAGCAAAACGCATTCACAAGACCTCCCCCACCGCAACGGCGGCGCTTGGCAGAGTGCTGACCGCGACCTCTCTCATGGGTACGACGCTGAAGGACAAGGGCAACTCCATGTCTGTCAACTTCCGCGGTGACGGCCCTTGCGGTCACGTTCTCGCGGTCACCGACTATCTCGGCAACGTGAGAGGCTATATCCAAAATCCCCATATCGACCTGCCGCGTAACGCAAAGGGGAAGCTGGATGTTGGCGGCGCGATCGGAAACGGTCAGCTTCATGTCATCAAGGACGTTGGCGAGAAAGAGCCTTACGTCGGCATCACGAATATCGTCACGGGCGAAGTGGGTGACGATATCACCGCATACTATGCCGAGAGCGAACAGATCCCCTCGATCTGCGCGCTCGGCGTGCTGGTTGCACCCGACGGAAGCTGTCAGGCGGCAGGAGGCGTGATCGTTCAACTTCTCCCCTTTGCCGATGAGGAGACGGTGGCAAAGCTCGAGGAAAACGCGCCAAAGCTTTCAAAGCTATCAAGCCTCTTCAACGAGGGCAAGACTAACGAGGAAATTGCCAATATTGCCCTTGAAGGCATTGAATACGACCTCTTCGACGAGCTTGAGGTAGCGTATAAATGCACCTGCTCGCGCAAAAGAGTAGGCAGAGCGCTTCTGTCACTCTCGCCTTACGAGCTGTTCAAGATCCTCTCGGAGGAAAAGATCATGACGGTCAACTGTCAGTTCTGCGACAGGGTGTATCAATTCGACGGCGCGGATATTGAAAAGCTCCGTGAGGAAGCGAAGAAGGAAGGGTAATGCCCGAATACTTCAAAAATCACCCGAAAAGACACAAAAAATATTTCTCAAAAATTTTTTGAAAAAGTTTTAAAAAGGTGTTGACAAACCGAAAACACTATGCTATAATCATTCACGTCGCGACAATAACGTCGTTTGGGAGCATAGCTCAGCTGGGAGAGCATCTGCCTTACAAGCAGAGGGTCATAG
>CAZYFC010000035.1:0-11980 GCA_964646715.1 uncultured Lachnospiraceae bacterium | reverse complement strand
ACTGCCTCCTCGATATGGGCAATGGCATGCTCCACAGCCCCCGAGAAGGTGTGCATGGGAACGGCCTTGCCGTTTTGTGCGGCGGAGATCGCCACCTCAGCCGCATCGAAAATTCCGTCAGCCTTGAGAGCCGAGATCTCCACGACAGGGCATCCGAGTGCCTTCTGAAGCTCCTGCACGTCGATCTTGTCACCGTTTTTACGGACGATATCCATCATGTTGATGGCAACGACCACGGGGATGCCAAGCTCGGTGAGCTGAGTGGTGAGGTAAAGGTTTCTCTCAAGATTCGTTCCGTCGACGATGTTGAGGATCGCGTCGGGACGCTCACTGATCAGATAGTTTCTGGCAACGACCTCCTCCAGTGTGTAAGGGGAGAGAGAATAGATACCGGGAAGGTCGGTGACGATCACACCTTCATGCTTTTTCAGCTTGCCTTCCTTCTTCTCCACCGTAACGCCCGGCCAGTTTCCAACGAACTGATTCGAGCCTGTCAGCGCGTTGAAAAGCGTTGTTTTGCCGCAGTTAGGGTTGCCCGCAAGGGCAATACGCAGATTCATTTGAGTCATTTCCTTTCGTGAAATAGAAATAGGATACGCGTTTTTGGCAGTTAGCCTCTGCTAACCGTTGGGGAAAAGGGACGGGGATCCTCTCCCCGAAGATGCTTATTCAACCTCGATCATTTCAGCGTCGGCACGGCGAAGCGAGAGCTCGTAGCCGCGGACGGTGATCTCAATGGGATCGCCCAGAGGGGCAACCTTGCGCACGTAGATCTCTACGCCGCGGGTGATGCCCATGTCCATGATACGGCGCTTGACAGCGCCTTCTCCGTGCAGCTTGACGACGCGTACGGTTTCTCCGATCTTAACGGTCTTCAGCGTGTTCATGGCAGTTCTTCCTTTCTTCTCGTTCGGTCAGATCATGATCTTTTGCGCCATTTCACGGCTGATGGCCACGCGGGCCTCCTTGACCTTGACAATGACGTCGCCTGAATGGATGGTGATCAGCGTGACAGTGCCGCCGACTACGAAGCCGAGATCCTCAAGATGCTTTTTCACCTCGGGGCTTCCGCCAATGCGTCGGATCACAAGCTCCTCTCCTACGTCGGCAAGAGTTAACGGTATCACAGTATCACCTCTTTGTACTTTGTTGATATCGGTTAGCACAAGCTAACCGAAGAGCAAACGCAGGAGTTAGCCAATGCTAACTCCTAAAATAGTATAGCTCAAAAGGAAGGATTTGTCAAGGCTTTTTAAAAATTTTTTTTCTTTTTGTTATTCTGACCGAAATACGCCCGATTTTTTGTAGCTTTTCGTGAAAGGAGTCGAGAGCCTCTGTATCATCGGATGCGTGAAAAGGCTCGGGACCTTAGTAAGCCCCGAGCCTGTTTGGACAGCTATGCGTTATCAGCGGTATTCGAATTGGGAGGAGTCATACCAGACGACGGCATCCTCTGCCGTGAAGACGAGGGCTGAGCCGTTGAGGTGCGCCTCATACTGCGCCTTGACCTCGGCGGCTGTTGCCGCCTTCGGGATGATGTATGCATACGCATACGCGCCTCTGCCGTAGCGTGAAGAGGAGGGATCTGCGCCTACGCCCCACTGCGTACTGTTGGTTGAGATCGAGCCTGTGGCGTTCGATGCCGAGCCGACAAGCTTGCCGTTGACGTAGAGGGAGAGGTTTGCGCCCTCTCTCACGCCGACAACGTAGCACCACTGATCGATCTTGAGTCCTGCTGTGGAGGGATCGACTGTGATGATGGCATCCCAGTTGCCGCGGTAGACGAAAAATTCAAGCTTGCCGTTTCCGTCGATCTTGATCGTGACCTGCGTGTCGCCTTTGGCGAGAATGACGTTCTGCGAGTCGAAGTCATCGAGCTTGACCCATGCGGCAAGCGTGAAGCTCGACGTACCCGATAGGGCGGCGTTGATCTTGCCGCCTTTGTCGCTTGATAGAAAATAACCGTCGATGGCGTAGCCGCTCGGCGAGGTTGCATCGGGGATCACCGAGCCGCTTGACAGAGTTCCCGAATTGCCGTTCGGGGATTGGTCGTTGACCACGATCCGGATCGTGCCGCCCTTTTCGATCGTTTCAAGCACGTTCAGGTTGGTGACGAGTGCCTTCTGTGCATCGGTGAGCCTTTCATAAGCCGCACGGACTTCCCCGACCTTCGTTTTGTCCGAGGTGAGACCGCTGATCGCCGCGATGACATTCGAGGCAAGGAGAGCGTCGATCTCGGATGCCGTCATGCTGACAGCATCGTGCCATTCGGTGTAGAGGCTTCCAATGCTGTCGCTCTCCTTGTTGAACGGGACGATCGTGTAGGTGTAGGAATAATCTCTGCCGTCGTTGTAGAGACGGTACTGCGAGAGGGTATCGGGACCGCAGGATGCGCCGCCCGTGCCTCTTGAGCCGTAGTCGAGATTCAGGTAGGTGCTTGTCGTGGTATAACGCAGGCCGTACGTCGTCGTGGCGCTGTTGAGAACGGCAAGCGAGGTATGGAGTGCCGATGCCTCGATCTCATTCGCGGCTACGACGAGAACGCCCGTGGCTTTCAAGTCGGAGGTCAGCGCGATGTAGCGTACGCCCGTTTTGTTGCCGGTATCCTGCGGATAGGGGTAAGGATAGAAGGAGTCGCTGACTGTCGTTGACCAGATGCCGAGGTGTGAGCCGTGGAGACGGTCACAGTAAGTGTCTTCGGGGCCGTTGCCGTAGAACTCAATATACTCATAGTCCCCGGGCAGCGTGACGACAGAACCGAACTTAAGCATTTCGCCCATCGATTCAGAGGGCTCCAGCCTGTAGGAAACGGTGATCTGACCGTCGCCGTAGACTGTGTAGATGATATCCTCGGTACCTGCGTTGCCCGAGAGCTTGGCGGTGACGTTGATCGTCAGGCGCTTGCCGCTTGCATCCTTTTCAAATGTGAAGCTCGTGACCGAGGAGACCTTGACGCTGTTCCATGTGATGCTTGCGCTCGAACGCGAGTCGTTGTCGTTTTTCGCGCGGGTGAAGTTGGGAACGGGGCCGTTGGTGATGATCGTTTCGCCGTTATAGACGTATTCGGAGATGTCGCCTGTCGATCGATCAAAGGTGACTGTAAAGCCGTTGCCGCTGACAGTGAGAAGCTTATCCTCCTCGCTGCAGGAGATAGTGCCCATTGCATTCACGTCGACCGTGTTGTGCGCGACCTCGGCGTAGATCGCGAGCTGCTCGCTGGCTACTATATGCCCCTTTTCAGCGTAGTCGGTGTCGTTTGCAAGGCGGGCGTAGAGGGTGAGCAGATATTCGCCGTCTGCTTCGGGAGCTTCGGGCAGCTTATAGGGGATCTCTGCCGTGACGGTGGATTTGGGTGCGCCTTCAACCGAGAAGCTGCCGCTGTCAACGACAACGCCGTTGCAGAGAAGCTCGTAGTCGTACACGAATGCGGAGAGATCGGTGAAGTTGTATTCGTTGTAGATCGAAACGGTCCTGTTGTCGGCGGTCAAGGCGTCTGCTGTGATCCAGATCGACTGATAGACGTACTTGACCTCTGCCGTTTCGGGCTGAAGTCTGCGGTCAGCGGAGATGATACCGTTCTGCAGGAAGTTGCCTGAGTTGGGGGAGTCGCCCCAAAGACCGCCGTAGGCAATGTAAAGACCGCTTTCATAGTAGTCGTAGCTTGTGCGTGAGGTGGGAATGGGTGTCCAGATACCCTGGTCAACAAAGTCCCAGATGAAGCCGCCGATGAGGTTATCCGAGGAGCGGATCGCATCCCAATATTCCATGAGATTACCGACCGAGTTGCCCATGGCGTGTGCGTATTCGCAAAGAACGTAAGGCATGCGGTTTTCCCAGGTACCGCGCGATGCGACCTCGTAGACCGATGAATACATCGTGCTGGCCACGTCAACGCCGCCGCCTGAGCCGAGAGACTCGAAGTGGACAGGACGCGTACCGTCGTTCTTCTTGATCGTGTTGACGAGCGTCGGGAAGATGGAAGCCCCCGTCGTGGTCTCGTTGCCGAGCGACCACATGACGATAGAGGTCTGGTTTTTCATCGTGACGGTATGACCGAGGATACGGTCGGTGATAACATTTCGGAAATAGCGCGTCGTGTTGGTGGTGTCAACACCGTAGTGTGATTCCACGTTACATTCACCGAGAACGAGAATGCCGTATTTGTCGCACATATCGTAGAAATAGCGGTCGTTGGGGTAGTGCGAGGTACGAACCGAGTTGATATTGAGCTGCTTCATGATCTGCACGTCTTTTTCAAGCAGCTCCCTCGTCACGTAACGGCCGTTCTCAAGGTCAACGTCGTGACGGTTGACGCCTTTGAAGACGAGTGGCTTGCCGTTCAGAAGGACGGTGGTGTAGCTGGAGTTTGTCGCGGTAGTCGAGCGCGTGGTCGTGAAAGTGATCTCGCGGAAGCCGAGCTGCTGAGAAAGGCTTCCGTAATAGACGCCGTTCTTGTCGTACAGCGAGATGATCAGCGTGTACAGATAGGGGTCCTCATCGCTCCAGAGGTGGGGTGCAGTCACCTTGCGCGAAAGCTCGACTTCCACCTTGTTGTCCGAGGTCACGGCACCGACGGTGGCGCGGAGGGGATCGCTTGCAAAGACTGAGTTGCCATCTGCGTCTATGAGGCGTACGTCGAGTGAATAGAAGCCCTCTTCTGCATCAGAGGCGGTGGTGTTGGCGACCGTGGCGCTGAGCTTGAGCGTTGCGTCGGTATACTTGCTGTCAAGATCGGTCACGACGGTGTAGTCGGCAATATTGACGCCCGGTGCGGAGTAGAGGTATACGTCGCGGAAGATGCCTGCAAGACGCATGAAGTCCTGATTTTCGAAATACGAGCCGTCGCACCAGCGGTAAACGCGAACCGCGATGAGGTTATCCTTGCCGTCTTCGTTCAGGTAAGCGGTGATATCGAAGTCGGAGGCATCGTAGGAGTCCTCGCTGTAGCCAACTTCATAGCCGTTAACGTAGAGGTAATAGGCAGATTCAACGCCCTGGAAGGAGATGTAGACGCGCCTGCCCGAGGCGATCCACTCGGGATCGACATCGACAGTGATGCGGTAGAAGCCGACGGGATTGGTGACCGAAGGCGCAATGGGGACCGTGAATGCACCGTTACCGTAAGCGTCGTTATCCCAAGCATACTGTGTATTGGTGTATATCGGGAAGTCAAAGCCCTGCGTCTGCCAGGAGGCAGGGAGCGTGACGTCCTTGAAGCCGCCGTAGTAAGCGTCCTTATAGACCGCAACAACGTCGTCGCCGTCATAGACGGGGGCTTTCGTCATGTCAAAATCGGTCTTATAGAAGTCCATAACGCCTGCCGCTTTGGCGGAAGACTCATTCTTATAAACCGCAAGCTTCCAGATATTGCCCTCACCGGTGAGGAGCTTATAGTAAGAGGAATAGGACTGATCGAAGTTGACCGCCGCCTGATATGCCTCAAGCAGTGAGCCGTAAACGATCGTGTTTTCGGTGTGATAGTCAAGCTCACCGATCGAGACGACGTCACTTTGATTGACCTTGTTGCCGTTTGCATCGGTCGAATTGACTTTGCCCGTCCATTCAAGGCCGGAGAAGAGCTTCGTGCCGGGCGCTGTGACAGTCGTCAGAGTTGATACGGGAATAGACAGAGAGACGTCCCACGGATCTTCCTCGGCAAAAGGATCGGCAGCGGTGTCGCTGCTTGAATCGGGTGTGCTGCTCGTTGCGGGGTTTTCGTCGGTTTCTTCGCCTGCCGTCGTGTCCTTGTTCTTGCCGCAGGAGAGCAGGGCTGAAAGACAGGCTATAAGCAAAAGAAAAGCAAAAGAGGTGAGTATAAAGCGTTTCATAGCAATACCTCCGTACAGATCGTTACCTATATTATACAGTACAAAGCTGTTAATGTCAATCGGCTCGCCTGACTCCTTATATTTCTTTCTTTATTTATTTGCTTTATTTTTGACTGAAAAAAGACCCTTTTGGCTAAAACGCTTTAATTCGGTCTTAAAATGAGTGAAATATGTTGCAAAGTTGTTTTCGCTGTGTTACAATGAACACAAGCGATCTGTATGCTGAAAACGAACTGCAATGATAAAAATGCGGAGGTCTCTATGATCGAACAGCTTACCTTCCACAAAAGCGTTGAGGTGCTTCACTACGGCTGTGAAGAGCCGCACGCCTATTTCATCCCCCACCACACGATGGAATCTGCGGTCAGGGGCAATCGCGCCAACAGCCGATATTTCAAGTCGCTTTGCGGTGAATGGGATTTCAAATTCTTCCCCTCGGCACTTGATCTGCCCGATTTCACGAAGGAAAAGACCGTCCTTGCCTATGATAAGCTCCCCGTGCCGATGAGCTGGCAGTATATGACCGAGGCAGGCTACGATGTTCCGAATTACGTTAACGTGGTCTATCCCTTCCCCTGCGATCCCCCTCACGTTCCCGACGAGAATCCCTGTGGCCTCTACCGCCGCAGCTTCACCGTTTCGGCAGACGCCCTTGCCGACAAGGAGGTCTTCCTGCAGTTTGAAGGGGTGGATTCCTGCTTCTATCTTTACGTGAACAATGAGTTCGTAGCGTATAGTCAGGTCGCACATATGACGACTGAGGTCAATATTACGCCCTATCTCCTTGACGGCGAAAACGAACTCAAGGTGCTGGTCTTCAAGTGGTGTGACGGCACTTATCTTGAGTGTCAGGATAAGTGGCGCACCTCGGGTATCATCCGTGAGGTTTTCCTGCTCTTCCGCGACCGTGTGCGTATCGAGGACTTTTTTGTCAAAACGGTTCTTTCGCCCGACTTTTCCTCGGCAAGAGTGGAGGTCGAGGTGAAGGTCAACGAGAGTGTTTCGCCGCGCTGGATGCTTGCTGACGCTTCGGGTAACGCCATTGCCGCGGGCTTCGGCCCCGTTGCCGCGCGTATCGATGCGCCCCACCTCTGGAGCGACGAGGATCCTTATCTCTACACGCTCGTTCTCACTCTCGGCAGCGAGCATATCTGCCAGAGGGTGGGCATTCGCCGCGTGACGGTTGAAAAGGGCGTCATGCTTGTCAACGGCAAGCCGATCAAGCTGAAGGGCGTCAACCGTCACGACAGCCATCCCTATCTCGGCTCGGCTACACCGATGGAAAGCATGCTCGGCGATATTCTGATCATGAAGCAGAATAACGTGAATACCGTCCGTACCTCGCACTATCCCAACGATCCCCGTTTCGTCGCTCTCTGCGACGAGTACGGCATCTATATGGTAGACGAGGCTGACCTTGAAACGCACGGCATCTACGAGACGGGACGCGGCGACTTTCTCACGAGCAATCCCGATTGGGAGGAGGCTTACGTTGACCGTGCGCGACGCATGCTGGAGCGTGATAAGAATCACCCTTCGGTCATTATGTGGTCGCTCGGCAACGAGTCGGACTACGGTGAAAATCACCGGGCAATGGCGCGGTATATCAAGAGCCGCGATACCTCACGTCTCGTCCATTACGAGGGCTGTAACCGCGGCAGAATGAGAGAAGAGATCGCACGCGGAGAAGGCCTTCTCGATGTGGAGAGTCGCATGTATGAAAGTCCTCAGGGTATGCTGGAGTTCCTGAAGGACGAAGGTAACGATCTGCCCTTCTTCCAGTGCGAATACTGCCACGCAATGGGCAACGGCCCCGGGGATCTCGCCGAGTATTGGGAGGTCATCCGTAAGAGTGACCGATTCGCCGGCGGCTGCGTCTGGGAAATGCTCGATCATACGGTCGCCTTGGACGACCGAGAAGGCAAGCCGCGCTTTACCTACGGCGGCGACTTCGGCGACGCGCCGAACGACGGAAACTTCTGCGTGGACGGTCTCGTATATCCCGACCGCCGGCTGCATACGGGCATGCTGGAGGTCAAGCAGGTCTATGCACCGCTTCTCATTACCGCTGAAAATATCGCAGGCGGTATCTTCCGCCTGAAGAGCTACCGCTACTTCACCCGTCTTTCCGACGTCGGCGTGACCTACCGCATTGAGCGCAACGGTAAAAAGGTGGCAGAAGGCAAGGTCTGGCATACCGACGTCTCGCCCTGCGAGGAGTCGGTGTTCAAGATCGACTATCCCGAAAACCTCTCCGGCAGAGTGTTTATCACCTTCACGGCGCGCGAGACTGCCCTCACCGCTTGGGCGGAAAGCGGCCACGAGCTCTGTCAGTATCAGTTTGAGATCCCTACAGAAGAGGAGCGTGTGGAATATCCCGCGGCAACAGCTCCCCTGAAGGTTGAAGAGACTGACGCTACCGTCGCCGTGACGGCAGGCGAGACGGTCTATACCTTCGATCGCCGTCGAGGACTTCTCGTCGGTATCGTTGACAACGGCAAATCGCTCCTCGTTGAGCCGATGGTACCTACCGTATGGCGCGCACCGCTCGACAACGACAGGAACGTGATGCACCATTGGCGCGGCAGAGGCTATCAGCGCACCTTCACCAAGTGCCTTGCAGCTTCCTTCGAGGCGGCAGGCGATACTGCCGTCTTCAAGGCAACACTTGCCCTTGGCGGCTATATCAACCGCCCTGTTCTTCACACCGATATCACCTATACCGTCAAGGCAGGCGGCGAATTGCAGGTGACGCAGGCGGTCACGGTGGACAAGGACTATCCCTTCCTGCCGCGCTACGGCATGAAGCTCGTTATGCCCGAAAGAAGCGAGCGCATGGCGTATTTCGGCATGGGGCCGATGGAGGCTTACGCCGATAAGCATCTTGCAGCACGCATGGGACTGTTCAGATCGACGGTCAGCGAGAATTTTGAGCATTACGTCAAGCCGCAGGAGAACTCAGCGCACGTCGGTACGGAATGGGCATCTGTCTGGAGCCATTCGGGACACGGGCTCTTCTTCGCCTCCGGCGCAACGATGACCTTCAACGCTCAGCATTATTCGGCTGAAATGCTTACCGCCTCCCGCCACGATTACGAGCTTGTGCCGGATAAAAAGACCTTCGTTTATATTGATTACAAGCAGAGCGGCTCCGGCTCAAACTCCTGCGGCCCGTCTCTTGCCGAGCGCTATCAGTTCAAGGAGAAGGAGTTTGAATTTTCCTTCGCCCTGAAGCCTGTTTTTGCCAATGACGTCGACTTCTTCGCCGAGGCAATAAGGATCACCGAGGCGTAAGGTGTTCTGAACTGTCAAAAAAGTATCAAGTGAAAAGCTCCCGCAGACCGCCACGCGGTCTGCGGGAGCTTTGCTTGATGGCGCCACCTTTGTTATTTCGCCTCAACCGTTACAGTCAGAAGCGTCAGGGATTCACACACTCTCTCGCAAAGGGTAGCCGAGGCTAAGCCGCCCTCCATACGGGGCAAGCTTTTTGAAAAAAGCGCGGAGAGTGATTTGAACGGCGCCGCCTTCTTAAAACGCGCCTTTTTCAAAAAGATCGCTTACGAACCAGACGCTGTCCTTTTTAAGCGAAAAGGACTTGCCCGCGACCTTTTCAAGAACGCCTTCTGCTTCAAAATCAAAGATGACCTTGTAGGCACAGAGCGCCTGGAATTTATAGCCCCTTGCACGGTCATTTTTGTTCACGCCGTATTTGCCATCCCCGACGAGCGGATGGTTGATCGAGGCAAGATGCGCGCGGATCTGATGCGTTCTGCCTGTCACAAGCTCCACTTCAAGAAGCGTTACACCGTTTTTTTCGTTCAGTACGCGGTAGCGCGTTACGATCTCCTTGATCTCGTGCGATGGCATGCCCTTCGGGCGTCCGGAATACACCGTGACGAGATTTTTGTCCGAATCCTTCGTGAGATAGCCTTTCAGTGTGTCTTCTTTTTTGTTAAAAATGCCGTGAGAAGCGGCAAGATAGCATTTTTTGATCGCGCGTTCCCTGATCTTTTCGTTGAGAATGCGCAGACTCTCGGCGTTTTTTGCCGCGATCACGATGCCGCAGGTATTGCGGTCAATGCGGTTGCAAAGGGCGGGCGCAAAGCTCTGCTCCGAATCGGGGTCGTATTCTCCCTTACGGTAGAGATAGGCCTTGATGTGCGAGATAAGCGTGTTGGTGTCTTCCTTGTCGTCCGAATGCACGATCATGCCCGCGCGCTTGTTGACGAGCAGGATATCCTCGTCCTCGTATATTACCTCGATATGCGGTGTGAGAACGCGGAAGGCATCCTCGTTTTTCTTTTCAAAAAATTCGTCCTTGATGAAAAGCTCTATTTCGTCGCCCTCGCTAAGCAGGACGTTAGCCTCACAGCGCTTGCGGTTGAGCTTGATCTTTTTGAGGCGTAAGTACTTATAAAGAAGCGATTGAGGAAGCGAGGGCAGGGCTTTTGATAAAAATTTGTCGAGGCGCTGTCCTGCGTCGTTCTTTTTGACGGTTATGAGCTTCATAGCTTGTCCTTGCCCTTTCTGCAAAGAATGGTGAATTGCCCGAAACGGGAAATTCACCACTCGGCGGATGATCAATCGGGAAAAGAGACCTTGCGGATGTCTGCGCCGACGGCGGCGAGTTTACCGACGATATCGTCATAGCCTCTTTCAATGAGGCTGATGTTGTCGATCACGGTGATGCCGTCTGCCGCAAGGGCTGCAATGATCACGGCGGCGCCGCCGCGCAGGTCAACGGCGCTGACCTGCGTACCCTTGATCGGCTTTTTGCCCTCAATGATGGCGGTCTTGCCTTCCACGAGGATATGTGCACCCATACGGATAAGCTCCTCAACATAGCGGAAGCGGTTGTCCCATACGCCCTCCGAAACGTAGCTTGTGCCGTTTGCAAAGAGGCAGAGCGCGCAGATCTGCGGCTGCATGTCGGTTGGGAAGCCGGGGTAGGGTACAGCCTTGACCATAATGCGAGAGAGGGGCTGTGCGGGGTCGCGGATGATCTCGGCGTAGTCGTCACCGATATTCACAGTCACGCCCATTTCAACGAGCTTTGCCGTGACGGATTCCATATGCTTCGGGATAATGCCCTGCACGGTGACCTTACCGCCTGCCGCGGCTGCCGCTACCATGTAAGTGCCTGCCTCGATCATGTCGGGAATGATGTCGTAGCTGCATCCGTGCAGCTCCTTTTCGCCGCGGATCTTGACGGTGTCCGTACCTGCACCGGTGATGTGTGCACCGCACATATTGAGAAAGCTGGCAAGGGCAACGATGTGAGGTTCTCTCGCCGCATTTTCGATCAGGGTGAAGCCCTCTGCGCGCGTTGCCGCGAGTATGGCGTTGACCGTAGCACCGACCGAAACCACGTCGAAAAAGATGTGATTGCCGTATATTCCTCCGGGGGCATCGGCAACGATATAGCCGCCTTCCACGTCAGCCGTTGCGCCAAGCGTGCGAAAGCTTTTTAAGTGCTGGTCGATCGGGCGCGTGCCAAAGTCACAGCCGCCCGGATAGCCGACGTGTGCTCTGCCGTATCTGCCGAGCAGTGCGCCCACAAGATAATAGGAAGCGCGCATCTTTTTTACAAGCGAAAGCGGCAGGTCTCTGTTAGGATCGATCACACTCGTGTCGATCTCAACCGTGCCGTCTTCGTGCTTCGTGCAGGGCGCGCCTAAACGCTGAAGAATTTCCAGCGTGAGATTGATATCATTTACGTCGGGGAGGTTTTCAAGGAAAAATTTTCCGCCAACGAGCAGAGTTGCAAAAAGAATCGGCAATGCCGCGTTCTTCATGCCCGCTACGTTGATCGTACCGTATAACGGCTTTTTTCCGCTGATCACAATTTTATCCATGATGCGTCATCGCGTCTTTTCGATAGAACGCCGCGAAACTCCTTCGTTCAAAGTGTGAAAAACTGCCCATCCTCGGCTTGGGTGACGATCGGACCTTCTCTCTGGCGTGTGCCGTCAAGGACATACCGATACAAATAACAGTATATCACGAAAATATGAACGCCATGTAAACAAACACGCGCTCGAGAAAAAAATTTCGCCCTTTTCTTATAGCCAACCGCCGCCTGCGGGCATATCTCTTCTCTTTGGTATATTACCTCCCTCTCGCGGCGTGGCTAACGCGCCGACAGAGGGGCA
>CAZYFC010000034.1:0-12451 GCA_964646715.1 uncultured Lachnospiraceae bacterium | reverse complement strand
CCTCTTACTGCGTATGCGGAGAAATCAAGGTAACCGCTATCCCTGCAACAGGCGAACACAACTATGTTGACGGTTTCTGCGATACTTGCGGAAAGAAAGAAGTTGATTGCGACCATACCACACTTCACAGTGAGTCTATTGATTTCGGTGAGCTTGGTGCATGTGATTGGATACTCTACTATGATACTTGCGAATGCGGTGAAGTGAAGGTTCTCGATCAAAACTCTGACATTGATTGCGACCTTGAGGACGATTACGAGGAAGACGCGTACGTAGACGAAAACGGAAACACCGTTATGACTATGAAGGGCGTTTGCCATTGCGGTCTTGAAGTCATCGCTTCAGCAGTTGTTACAGTAGATGGCTGTACCGAAATCTTTGCTTTCAATTACGTGTTCAAGTTCAACGGTGAAGTCGTAATTGACATGAATTACGTTGAAACCGGGACTGGGCACAGTAGAGAATACGACGTAGAAATTGATTTCTCCGAGTATAGCACATGCGGCGGTACTATCAATGTTGACCGTTGCTCACGTTGCGGTTATGTGACCAGTATCAATGATTGGAATATTAACTGTGACATGAGCGATGGGGCCTTAGAATATATTACCGATGCAGAAGGCAACGTAGTTGGATATAAGTACATCGCCACTTGTCCCGATTGCGGTCTTGTAATCATTGAACAAGAGTGGGATGAATACCACTCTGCTTGTGAATACACCGACCACGAGGAAGGGTATATTTATAAGGGCGATGAGTGCATCTTCGCATTCGAAGATAGTTGGAATTATTCTGATCATGAGTATGAATATACTTATGAAACCGAAAGCAACGATTGTAATGATGGCTATAAGGTTATCGGACAATGCACCGTATGCGGCAAAACCTACTGGTGGTGGACTACAGGTCACAGAAGTGAAGAATTCGAGATGAATCTCGCTGACCATAATCTCGCTGACCATAAATGCGAAGGTGTGATTTCCGGCAGACGTTGTGCAGTTTGCGGAGTAATTACTTCTCTTTATGGTATGGAAATAGCCTGTGAGCTTGGCGAAGCTGAACCTGTAGAGACTGTCGACGAAAATGGCATCACCCATTATGTTACAACTCAAACTTGCCCTAACTGTGGGTTGAAATTCGTCACCGACGCTTGGACAACGGTTGAGTCCGTTTGTGTATCCAAAGAACACGCTTTGATGACCGTATATTCGGATGAAAACGTAATCTTTGAATATGACCGGGAATATGTAAGAGAAAACCATGAATACGATATTACCTATACTATGCAGGGAGAAGATTGCGGGGACGGTTATTATGTAAACGCATATTGTCCTCTCTGCGGTGAAAGAGATGAATATTATTCAGGGGGACATAATTATGACTGGAGAGAGGTTGACCTCCGTGAACTAGGTCTCAAATGCGGTGGTACTATTCAGGAAGAATATTGCTCTATTTGTGATACTGTTTTTTCTTCAGAAATCGAAGATTGGTGCCGTTGGGAATTTGTAGAAGAAAATTCCGATGGATACGAGGTTTATAAATGCTATAAAGGCGATTCGACCAAACTCGTTTACTCTCACGGCAGCGAGAAGGATGAAAATTGTCGGTATACTCATACAGAAATCCAAATCTACCTCGTACACGGTGAGGAGGTTTACAGATACGAGCATTCATATACATATGAAAACCACAATTATAAGTACGAGTTTATAATGAACGGCGAATCTTGCACGGACGGATATACGATCGTCAGAACGTGCGAAGATTGTGATGGTCACTATGAAGAATATGTAAAATCGAGCGATCATGATAACCTCTATACACTCTTTGCATTGGATGATGAACGTGAATGCTGCGATGAGCATTACTTCACAGTTAGTGGCTGTCCTTGCGGTTACAACTACTACGTTGACTTCAACGAGAAAACCTTCATATATGACAAACAACTAGGAATGTACGCTTGTGAAAATTGCGATTTGAGCATTGCGTACAATACTAACAGCGTAGAAGAAGGATGCTCTATTATTGAAACCACCGCCGTTGATGTTAAGATTGCCGATGAGGTGGTTTACAGCTACGAAAAGGAAAAGACCTATGCAAACCACAACTTTACCGACGTTGAGGTGAGTGTGGTTGATGGTGTAACCTATATCACTACCTCTTGTGATAAGTGCGATACCGTAAACAGCTCGGAGATTTTGAGTGTTGAAATGGAACAGCATAAAGACGGTTACTATTACGATTACACCTTTATCCCGGACGAAACTGCAAAGTATACCATTATGGGTCTTGCAGACCGTGACACCTATGTAACTCTTTATAAAATGGTTGCAGGTCAGTTAGTAGAAATTGGTTGGAGCGATGACGGAACAAATAGCAACCAATTCCTTTTGAGCTATGATTTGACAGCAGGAACAACATACGTATATCGTATTCGTTTCTACAACTCTTCAGATAGGGGCTCGATCAGTTTTGTTCTTACACAAGGCGTAGCATCCCAAAACGTATGTCAGCACAACTCTGCGACCGTCTTCTCCGTCTTGCTTGATGGTTCAAAAACCTGTGAGGATGGCGTTCTTTACGGCAGCATTTATACCACTTGCGGATGCTTCCGGTTTATTCGTGTTGAGTATCAGCACACAACCGTTGTGAAGGATAGAGTGGATCTCGCTGAAAACGGCGCTTGCTACGGCGAATTCGTTTACTACTCCTGCGCTTGCGGTCAGGAACATGATATGTATCTGAGTAAAGCTTGCTACGATACATGGACGGATAACGAATACTACGATGAAGAAAGCAGATTGATACACGTTGACGTTCGTACCTGCTCCAAGTGCGGTCTCCGTTATACTCGTTCTTACTATACCGTAAACGATCGTGCAAACTGCACATTGACCTATTACTACACAGTCGTTATCAATGTAGGCGGCAACCTCATTGCAGAGATGGAATATACCGAAACTGAGGAAAACCACGATTACGAAGTTATCGGAACGCTCGTGAACGGTGCGGGCTCGTCCTGCGAGGATGGCGTAGTTATTACCAACAAGTGCAAGGATTGCGAGCATGAGTATAGTTATGAAATCTATTGGCACGCAACCTACGAGAAAGAGCATATCAACCTTTCCGAGCTTGGAAGCGTTTGCGGTGGTTATGCAACCGTATACGAATGCGCTTGTGGCAAACAAGTCTCGTTGTCTCTTGATCACAGCCTGTGTGAATTGGGCAGCGAGTGGTGCGAGCTTTGGATCGAAGATGCTATTACCGGAGGTCAGAACACCATTTTCGGTTGGACTCAGTTTTGGAATGAATCGTATCTTTGTACCTGTGCTGTAACCGATCCCGAAGATGCAGCTTGTGCATACAAGATTCGATATGCATATTACTGGTTGAAGGACGAGAATTCGTGCATGGCTTACCGCTATGAAACATGGCAGTTTGGCTACGACGAAGAAACGGGTGCTTATGAATATGCGGTGACGTTCAAGACCGGTAGCAGCATAGTATATCATAATTATGTAGATAGCAGCACGGGTAATCATAGAAAATATGATTGTTCCGATTGCGGAGGCTACTATTATGAAAATTGGTACTATGATGACAATAATAACTTGATCGGGTATGAGAAGTTCGTTTCCGACCCCTTGGATAATGGCTATGACAAATACTACGAATACGTTGAAGAATATGCGTTTGATGCTGATGGCAACAGCTACGTAAGCCGTGCGTATGGCAAGAGCATTTATTCCGACGGTAGCGAGTATTGGTTTGAAGAACTCAGAGAAGAAGAAGTTTATGTTGGTACATTCGGCGATCCCGGACGCAAGGTATCTTATTCTTCCGTGAGTTCCGATGAAGAAAGTTATTCCGAAGAATACGCATACGTTTTGTACAGGGGATATTGGTTCAGAATTTATACCTACAGAATCGACGGTGATTACTGGTATAGATACGACTACACATATACCTTTGACAATGGATGCGAGCAAAAAGAGGTTTATACGGATAGCGAAGGTGCAAGAGAGGAAAACACCAACGATATATGCAGATTCTGGAATTACGTAACTATTAAGAATTCTACCTGCTCGCAGGATGGCGAGGAATACCGCGAATGCGTAGTTTGCGGAAAGCAAACTGAATCCTATACCGTTTCTCCTCATGATCATAACTGGGTGCAGGTTACCGCTAATTGGTACTACTGCTTCACCTGTGGTCTTGAAAACGCGAACGGCGTAAGCGGTGATATTATCATGGAGGATCTGACCGATACCTATGGAAACGGCGAATATTACGTTGTTGGTTACTATGCACGTAACAATGTTGAATTCTCTAAGTACGTAAGTCTTGTTCTTGCAGATGGAACTACAATTGACGTCTGGACGGGAATTGAATTCACCACGATTGACGGCATTCGTGCTTATGCATTCAGCAAAGCAGCCGTTGAAGCATGGGCAGCCGAAAACGGCTATACCGACTACGATGTGAGATTTTCGTTTGTTCCCGTTGGATCTGACGGTAGCTTCGATTATGGCGTAACCTTCACCGAGCCTACAGTTGTAACCGATACAATTTCGGACAACGTATCCTTCACGGATTACATCGGTGCCGGTGAAACCAAGAGCTACACCATCACGCCTACGGAGGATGGGGATTGGTTCTTCACTTCTTATTCAAATAACGACACCTATGGTTATTTGTATGATGCAGATGAAAACTGTCTCATATCTGACAACGATGGTGGTAACAACACCAACTTTGGGATTAAGTATTGGTTAAAGGCCGGCGAAACTTATACCATTAAAGTAAGATGGTATGATTCGAACCGAGCCGGACACATGGCACTTCTCTTTAGTTGGAGTGGTAGTTGCTGAATAATACAATTACTGATCAATATCCGGGCTGTCGCAAGCCAAAAACTTGCGACAGCCTTTTTCTTCCTTATATCTCATCACGCGCCAGCGTGCATCGTGCCTGCGGCTTGATGTTTACTGTCGGCAAAGTCGCAGCACCGAAAAGGGGTTGCGGCTTTGATTTTTTTATGCTATACTGGTGACGTAAGTGTTTTTGTAAAGGAGCGATTCTATGATCTATCAAAAAGAGCTTGCGGTAAGATACGATGTGGACGTTTTCGTGGCGGGCGGCGGTATGGCGGGGGTTGCCGCCGCGCTTGCGGCGTCGCGCGAGGGAAAGCGCGTCTTTCTTGCCGAAGCGCGCGGCTCGTTCGGCGGCGCGGTCAGCACGGGTCTTGTGCCGTCCTTTGCCCCGTTTTATAACGGCGTGGATTTCGTGGCAGCCGGTATCGGGCTTGAGATCCGCCGAAAAGTAGCGGCGGATATCCCCGAAACTGCCTATTGGACACCCCTCAGAGTGGAGGAGCTGAAGTCTGTCCTTGACGATGTGATGCGTGCTTCTTCGGTAGATTATTCCTTTTTCACTTCGGTGGTCGACGTTGTGATGAAGGGGGACGGTATTGAGCACTGCGTTCTTTCGGGCAGAAACGGTCTTTTTGCCGTGAAAGCGAAGGTCTATATCGACTGCACGGGCGACGCGCTTCTCGTAGCGCTTGGCGGAGGCAGATATGAGATCGGCGACGAGGAGGGAAGGGTGATGCCCGCTACCCTTTGCTCGCTTTGGGCCAATATTGATTTTGATCGGCATGACTGTCCCGATGACAAGAGGCTTGATGAGGCTATTGCAGACGGTGTATTCACCTATGCCGACAGACACCTGCCGGGCATGCAGAGGGCAGACGCGCGCAACGGTATCGGCGGCGGCAATATCGGGCATTTGTTTGGCATAGACCCCGAGGACGAGGGCTCTCTTACCTCCGCCATGATGTGGGGGCGAAGGTCTATGAAGGAATATGAGCGCTATTACAAGGAGTACCTCAAGGGATTTGAAAATATGACCCTGGTCTATACCGCCGACATGCCGGGCATTCGCGAGTCGCGGCGCGCCATCTGCGATTATACGCTCTCGCTTTCGGATTTTCTTGCCCGTGCGGATTTTGAGGACGAGATCGGACGGTATTTCTATCCCATAGACATGCACGTCATGACCGACGGTGAAGAGGAATACCGACGCTTTCAGCGTGAATACAAGGAAGACTATCGCTACAAAGCGGGGGAATCCTACGGCATTCCCTATCGTTCACTGATCCCTGTTTCCTTCAGTAATCTTCTGGTAGCAGGGCGGTGCGTCGGCACTGACCGAGCTATGCAGGCCTCGCTCCGAGTCGTACCCGGATGCTTTATCACGGGGCAGGCGGCAGGTGTTGCCGCTTCACTGGCGGCGGAGTGCGACGGAAACGTGAGAGCTATATCGGTGATGACTCTGCAGGAAAAGCTGGTAGAGCAGGGGGCGTATCTCCCCCATCGCTGTGAGGAGGACATGAGTCTTTTTTTGCTCGAAAGCATTCTGAACTATCAAAGGGAGCTTGAAGTGCTTGAAGAGATCCGCGCCGAAAACGCTGCAAGGATCGCCGCCATGACGGAGGATGAGTTTGTGGAGGATTACCTTGCCATGCTGCAAGAGGTGCATGACTTTGCTATCGAAAACGACATGCCGATCCTCTATGTGGGGGATGGGGAGGATGATGACGGAGACGTTGATGACGAGGACACGGACGGCAAGCGGAATTGATCCTTTTAAAGAAAGCAGGGCAATATCGAAGCAGGCAAGTGATCAGAACACCTGCCACAAAAAACATCAAGCGCCGCCCAAACCATCGTTTGGGTGGCGCTTGATGTTTTCTTGAATTGAGGTCAGGGGCAGCTTATTTACGAAAGCTTGAGTGTCACGATCTCGAAGGGCTTGACGGTGAGGGTAACGGTGTTATCCACAACGGGCACTTCTTCGATGGGATTTTCGAGAAGGTCGCAGATCTCCGCCTTAGTGACGTTGAAGCCGAAGGTGAGTGTGGGCTTCGAGGTCATATTATAGGCATCGTAGAGACGGACGACGGTCGCGTCGCTGTCCTCTGCCTTCTTCACGATGTCGGTGAAGATGTTTGCCTTATTGGCGCTGACCATAGAGAAGGCTGCGGGAAGCGTACCCTTGCCCTCTGCTCTGAGAGCCGTAAGCGGATTGTTGAGGACATACGCCTTCTTCACGACGCCTGCTTCACGGTAGTCGCCACTGTGAGGATAGACGGCGTAGGTAAAGTGATGTACTTCCTTGTCGGCGGCGGGGTTGGGGTAGGTTGCGCTCTTGAGAAGCGTCAGACTGATGGTAGAGCCCTCTGCGCTGTAGCCGTACTTGCAGTCGTTCAGAAGGGCAAGACCGTAGCCGTATTCGGCGATGTCAGCCCACTTGTGTGCGCAGACCTCGAACTTCGCCTGTTCCCAGCTGGTGTTTCTGTGGGTGGGTCTTTCCACGTTTCCGTACTGGATCTCGAAGGTAGCCTTATCGGTGTTGAAGTTGGTGGGGAATGCGGTGCGAACCAGAATATGGTCGTTCTTCCAATCAACGGTGGTATCAAAGGTGACCATCGTGTCATGGTCGGTCAGGGTGATGATCTGCTCCACGGTGCTTTCCTGGAAGCTTCTCCTGACGATAAAGCCCTTCTTAGCGCCCTTCTGCCAGAGGTCGACTGATACGACGTTGTTGATCGGCCAGCTCTTTTCGGTGTAATAGTTGGTGATCTCCCAAGCGTCCCAGGCTCTGGGGATGTCCTCGTAAGCCACAATGGTGTTAGCCTTAGCGCCTTCGGGAACGATCTCGCGATCAGCCTTCTTGTCGTAGATGGAAACGATCTCGAAGTTTTCGTCAAACTTAACGGTAACGAAGTCGTTTTCCAGCTTTTTGCATTCAAGGCAAGCCACAACAGAGGAGGCGGTGGACAAGGTAGGAACGACCTTCCAGCCCTGTGCGGGAATGGCTTCAGCCCAAGCGATATCGCCGTCAGGCGTCTCAACGGTGCCTTCCGCTACGAAAGCGTTGGGATTGAAGACGAGCGCACCCTCTTCGGATACGTTTTCAGCGATGGCGGCAAGGCCTTCGTTCACGATAGCCTGACCCTTGCCGATGAGATCGGCATAGATCTCGTCAGACACGTCGTAGACTTCCTTGATGGAAGAGCCGGGGATGATGTCGTGGAACTGGCAGAGAAGGATCTTCTCCCAGCCGTCGTTGATGACATTCTGAGGATAGCATCCGCCGAGGACTGCCTTACCGATCGAGGAGATCAGCTCTGCGTTCTGATAGAGAAATTCGCTCTTTCTGTTGTTTTTCTTGTTTTTGGCGATCGAGGTGTAGGTGCCTCTGTGATATTCAAGATAGAGCTCACCTACCCAAGTGGGCAGGAAGCGGTTATCCTTGGTCTTTTCTTCCATCCTGTCGAGGAAGTCACCTGCAAATTCGAAGGATACGGTGGGACAACCGGGGATGCCGTGAGTCAGACGGCGACCTGTCTCGATCATATCGCGGGTAGGCCCGCCACCGCCGTCGCCGTGACCGAAGGTCGAGATGACCTCGTTTGCGATATCCTTCTGCTGGAAGCGCTCCCATGTGCCGCGGATCTGCTTGGGGGTGATGTTGGCGTTGTAGGTCGTGCCCGTGCCGCTGTCACGGCCGTTCCAATCCTGCGCGGTGAGGAAGAAGGAGAAGATGTCGGTGCCGTCGATGCCGTACCACTTGAAGACGTCGGCGGGAAGCTTGTTGGTCTCGTTCCAGGAAATCTTGGAGGTTACGAAGCGCGTGACGCCTGCCTTTCTCAGGATCTGAGGAAGGGCGGCGGAATAGCCGAATACATCGGGCAGCCAGAGCACCTTGCTGTCTACGTCAAATTCGTTCTTAATAAAACGCTTACCGAAAACGAGCTGACGGACGAGCGATTCGCCGCTTGTCAGGTTACAGTCTGCTTCAAGCCACATAGCGCCTTCCACTTCCCATCTGCCTGCCTTGACGAGTGCTTTGATCTCCTCGTAGAGGGCGGGATCGTCCTCCTTGACGAACTTATAGAGCTGAGGCTGGCTCGACATGAATTTGTATTCCGGAAATTCCTTCATCATGTTAACGACGGTCGAGAAGGAGCGCTGTGCTTTTTCTCTCGTCTGGCGGAGCGGCCAGAGCCATGCGACGTCGATGTGGGTGTGACCGATACAAACGACGTTTGCCTCCTGCGGGCCGCAGACCTCGTTATAGAAATGATCCTGAAGATACGTATCTGCCGCGAGAACGCTTGCCTTGTACGCCTCGCTTCCGCGCGTGCGCAGGTCGAGAAGGTTGATTGCCTCGTTGAGCGCGGTGCGGATACGGCAATAGTCGTAGCTTTCCGGCTTGGTGTACGCCATGACGTCGAAGGGCACTCGCATATCCCAATAGAGCTTCTTTGTGTCGGTGTCGATAACGCGAAGCTCGGGGCAGTATTCCGAAACGTCAGAGCAGTAGCCTACGTAGACGTAAGAGAGAAGATCGTACTCGGTTTTGTCGGGGTCAAGCGGGAAATCCTGGTGGTTGTTGTCGCCGCCCTGAACGGTCTTGCCGTCAAGGTAGGTGATGAACTGGGGCCATGCACGGCTTACCCAGTTGCGCAGCTCGACGTGCTTGCCGCGCATTCTTTCGGGGATAACGAGCTTGGCGCGGAACCAGCCGTGCCATTCGTGCTTACCGCCGAAGGTTGCGCCCCACTCAAAGGGTTTCCACTCGGCGTCGGCGGGAGGCGCGTTGGTGCCTGCCTTGT
This sequence comes from uncultured Lachnospiraceae bacterium, assembly GCA_964646715.1. Classification (GTDB taxonomy): domain Bacteria; phylum Bacillota; class Clostridia; order Oscillospirales; family CAG-272; genus RGIG1993. The sequence continues at coordinate 2,769 of CAZYFC010000034.1, read as the reverse complement.
AGTCGCACTCGTACAGCTCGATGCCGGTGATCTTTTCGGTATCCACGACGATACGGCGGCTCAGGGTTTTCAGGACTTCACCGATTCGTTCTCTTAAGTAATTCATAGCGAGAATTCCTTTCTGTGTTGTGATGATCGCATTTCGTTGTGAAATCAAATTCGCATTTATATGTAAGCCTTTTGGCTTGACATCAATTTACGGAATGTCTTCTTTGATCTCGGCAGGAGGTGTGTCGAGAAGCTCCGGATGCGTGAAATAGTAGCGCATTCTCTTGAAGAAGGATGCGTAGTGGTGACCGTCTGCGATGCGTTCGTCGCATACGATCTTGATGGGAATATAGCGTCTGACAGACACGCTTCCGTCAGAACAAAGGACGTTTTCCTTTTCCACTGTGCCGTATGAGAGGAAGATGGGCAGGTTGCCGAAGTTGTAGATGTGATGGTAGATCGGAGGAATACCGAGCGAGCCCATCGAGGTTATGATGAGAGAACCGTGGAAGGGACTTAGCTTGGTGAGAAAACGGGGGAGCTTGTGATAATAATCGAGGAAATGCAGGAGGTGCACGATGCCGCGGAGAAGAAAGCGAGGCATGCGCGCAAAAGCCGCGGCGGTCTTGTCAAAGCTGCTGTCATCTGTTTGCATGACTTCATCCAAGACGGCCTCCATCGCGTTGAAAACCTCGGCGGCAGTATAGTTCTTCTGAGGGAAGAACTTGACACAGGTCTCCCCGCGGTTTAAGGTCATGGTTTTTTTGATCGTCATGACGACCTCAATGTTGTAACGCGACATGATCCTCTGACCGCGAATGAAGCGATTGATGCCCGGGTATTCGGCAAGTGTTCTGACGTACGAAGCGACGAAGAGATGCATGAATCCGAAGCCCTTGAGTCCCTCGTCTCGCTTTCGGTGGATATACTCCTCGGCGGCCGCAACGTCAAAATCGGTCTCGACCATATTGCAGGCGTCGCAACGCTTCTTCATAATGAAGGGCATGAAGGCGTTCATGGGCAGAATGGTCTTTACGCGTCTTCCTTCCTTTTTGTCAAGCTTTTTGGCGAGCCTGGCGGCTTTTTTTGCAGCCTTCAGCTCTTTCTTGGTGGGAGTGGGCGAATTGGCGGTTTCATCAAGAGCGGTTTCTGTAACTTCCTGTTTTTCCATATTCATAATGAGCCTTTCTGTCAATGTCGTTCGCTGATTGTCTATTTTCCTTCGCCTTTGATCTTGTTCCAATATTCCTCTGCCGCAGCTTCGTTTTTGTTTTCACCGAAGCGGTAGAAGTGTGTACCGACGAGATCGTCGGGCAGATACTGCTGTTTAACGTAGTGATTGGGGTAGCTGTGCGGATATTTGTAGCCGCTGAACAGCTCGGTCTGGCGCAGATGCGAAGGGATGATCTGCCCCTTGCCCGCGTCGATTGCCGCTTTCGCCGCAAAATAGGCATCATGCGCGGAGTTGGATTTGGGTGCCGTTGCCAGCATGATGACGCAGTTGGAAAGCGGATTGATCGCCTCGGGCATGCCGAGACGCAGGGCAGTGGAGATGCAAGCTTCGGTGATGGCTGCCGCCATGGGGTAGGCAAGGCCGACGTCCTCGCTTGCTATGACGCCGATCCTGCGGCATGCACCGATGAGGTCGCCGCCTTCAAGCAGCTTGGCGAGATAGAAGACGGCGGCATCGGGATCTGAGCCGCGCACTGATTTTTGCAAAGCAGAGAAGAGGTCATAATGCATCGTGCCGTCCTTGTCGAAATTTCCCACCGTCTTAGGGGTGAATTCGGCAAGCGTTTCGATCGTGAGTATTTTATCCGAGGCAAAATAGACATTTTCAAGCAGATTGATGGCGCGTCTGACGTCACCGCAACCGGCAGAGGCGACTGTGAGAAGCGTTTCTTCGGATGCTTCTTTGGCAAGTCCCGTGCGTTCGTTGAGGAGAGCAAGGGCGACGAGAAGACGCTCTTTGGTCTCTTCGGGGCTGACGGGTTTGAATTCAAAGACTGCCGAGCGCGAGAGGATCGCGTTGTAAACGTACATATAGGGATTCTCGGTGGTCGAGGCGATCAGCGTGATCTGCCCGCTTTCGATAAATTCAAGCAGAGACTGCTGCTGTTTTTTATTGAAATACTGGATCTCGTCGAGATAAAGAAGCGTACCGTTGTTGGCAAAGAGGCTCTTGCTCTCGGCGATAACCGTCTTGACGTCGGCAAGGGAGGCGGTGGTTGCATTCAGGCGGTGGATCTTCATACCGCTTTTTTCGGCAATGATGTTAGCCGCCGTCGTTTTACCCGTTCCGGGAGGGCCGAAGAATATCATGTTGGTGATGTAGCCGCGGCGACACATGCCCGTGATCACGCCGCCCGGCCCGAAGAGGTGCTTTTGCCCTGCGATCTCGTCGAAATCGCGCGGTCTCATCCGATCGGCAAGAGGTCTTGCTTCCACGTCGTATCCCTCCTTTTTCATTGCGGCGGCGAGGTCAAGCTGTTCTTCATCATTCTGTAAAAGTATATCATATTTCGGTCAGAAAATCAATTCATTTTTGTAATTTTGATTGAAATTAAGTGAGAATCCGCAAAAGAAAAAGGCTTTTTGCGAGGGCTTTACGCCTCGCTTCTCCGAACGTTGTCCTTGGCGCAAAAAAGCGGGAATTTTTTTGAAATTGGGTATTGACAAAGCGCGTTCGGTGTGATATTATATTTAGGCAGTCGATTTTCAGGTCGATCTGCGGGTGTAGTTCAATGGTAGAATTCCAGCCTTCCAAGCTGGCCGTGTGGG
>CAZYFC010000033.1:0-12620 GCA_964646715.1 uncultured Lachnospiraceae bacterium | reverse complement strand
GTCGTCTTCCTCAAGACGGCCCTCCGAGACCACGATCTTATAGTGAAGCCTCTCGACGATACCGATCGCCGTGCGAGGATTACTTGCGGCGTGCTGACCGACCTCGCTGTCAGCCGTCACGGTGATCTTGCCGTCTTCAACGAGGGATGGACCGAAGCTGAAGCATTGATACACGTCGCTCGGCAGACCGTTTTCAAACAAGGGGTCGTTTTCGTCGAGGATGACGAACGAGCCGTCAGGAAGGACGAAGAGCGCATCGTCGTCATCCGCGTCACGCGCAGTGTCGCGCAGGATCTCGTATTCGCGGATCACGAAGCCCTTCTTGCGGAAGGAGAAGTAATCGCCGTTGATCGCAAAGATCGCGCCGACCTCCTTTGCCATATTGCTCGTGGTATCCTTAACGATCTCGCCCTTACGGTTGATCCCATAGTAGGTACGGAGATATTCAATGCTTGATAGCTTGAGATCCACCACGAAATAACGGGTAGTCACGCCGTTTTTGTTGACGGTATAATGCTCCGTGATCGCGATCTCGATATCGGCGTCCTTATAATACATATCCCCGATGATGGGATAGTCAACCTCGGGAAGAGTCGCCGTCGTTTCGGCTTCGGTAACGGTGTCTGTCTCACTCGTTGTGACGGGTGTTTCCTCCGAGGAACCGACAGACGACGCCGATGTGGCGGGCGCAAGCGTAAAGCCGGGATCCTTCGTCCCCACCGTTCCTTCGAGGGCACGGTCGAATACAAAGGCGTCCAGCATCGTAAAGAGGACGGTGACCGCCATGAAGAGCAGGAAAACGACCGTCATTACAAGGGTTATCAGCGTTTGTTTTTTCATCCTTGACTATCCTTTGCTTGGGCATTCTCAGCTATTGCTCAAGTGTCGTTTTTCGGGGTGAGATTGCGATGATAGAACACACCGTTTTCAAATCCCTGTATTTTGGGGTCTGTATCGGCCATTTCAAGCCGCTTTTGAGCAAGCGCGATATAACTGCGCTCCCTTTCAATACCGAAATAATGTCTACCGAGTTTTTTTGCGGTGACTGCAGTGCTGCCCGAGCCAAGAAAAGGATCGAACACGAGATCCCCCTCGTGACTGCAGGCAAGGATCAGCTTAGCGAGGAGCTTTTCGGGCTTTTGCGTGGGATGAGGGGTGTTTTCCGCCATTGACCAATAGGGGACGGTAATATCATCCCAGAAGTTGGAGGGACAGGTATCGCGGAATTTACCGCCCTCGTCCTCCTGCCAATCCTTCGGTGCGCCGTCTGCCTTATAGGGAGCAAGCACGCGACGGCGGAGCTTGACGGCTTCAAGATTGAAGACGTACTCGTTGCTCAGCGTGCAGAACCAGATGTCCTCCATGCCGTTCTTGAAATTGCTTTTTGCGCCTCTGCCCTTCTCTCTTTGCCAGGTGATGCGGTTCTGAATGTGAAAATAGTTGCGAAGGATCGGCGCAAGCAGGATGCCCGTCTTCCAATCGGTGCAGATAAACACGACGGCATTCGGCTTGAGAAGCGGCAGGATTGCCTCGATCCAGGCACGCGTAAAGGCGATATACTCTTCGTCACTCTTCTGCGAAAAGAGCGTGTTGCCATAGCGGCGACTGACGTTATAAGGCGGGTCGGCGATCATGAGATCAAACGATGCCTTCGGCAGGTGCCCGGCAACCTTAAAGGTATCCCCCAAGAAGAGTGTGTCGCATACACCCTTCTCCCTGATCTCTTTGACCGTGTGAAGCGCACAAGCGCTATACAGCTTCACATCTTCTTTCGACAAAGTGATCGTTTTGTTGCGACTCGACGGCATCACACAGCTCCTCCCTTTTGAAAGCGTCTATATGGGGTATTATACCACGGTTCTTCCCGCTTTGCAAGCCTTCCCAACAAATTCCACCGTCCCAACCGAAATTCTCCCATAAAGCAGCCTTCGGGGAGACTCGTTATGAGTCTCCCCGAAGGCTGCTGCTCAAAGCTGTTTTTCGCGTTTTTCTTCCTTACGCAAGCTACGCTGATAGAGCTTCTGTAAGGAAGGCGTGTTAAAGCGCAGGATCATCGTCGGAAGCATGCTTAATACGAAGTTGACAAGCGCTACCGGCAGTCCGATCGAAAAGGGATGTCCAAATGGCAAGAGCATTACAAGAAAGCCGAGAATCGCCCCCGCAACGTGTCCAAGCACACCGTAATTCGATTCCACGATAAAACGGGCAAGATAAGCACTGCTCGACGGCTCACGCACCTTATCCTTGTGAAAGCCCGTAAAACAGCCAAGCTCAGGCACGCAGTCCTTCCAGGCGTTGATCTTCAGCTTGCGGTAGAGGATACGCTCACGCTCACCCACCGAAAACAAAGGGGCATTTGGGCTAAACCATTTTTCAGGCAGAAGACGGCGCACGATAAGGGCGGCAATGCCGTCGATCACAAACGCGGCGGCGGCTGAGGCGGCTGAATACAGGGCAAGAAAACCCAAGGAGGAAAGCAGGTGGTCACCGAACAGGAAATTGACACCCGCCACGACCGAAGTGGCAACGAGAATAACGATCAGATAGAACATGGCTTGACCTCGGTCTCGGTGGTATAGCTCAAGGGGATACCGTAGACCGACTCATAGATCTCCTTCCACAGTTGATAATTTTTCACACACATCTCCTCGGTATTCAGACGGACGTTTTTGTCGGGCGAGGGGTAGATGGCAGGTAAAACATGCACGGTATAGGCGAGGATCGGGAAGCCGTCTTCGCCGATTTTGTCGGTATCCTCGGTTGTAATAAAGATCGGCAGAACGGGAACGCCTGCCTTGGCGGCAAAGCGGAACGCGCCGAGCTTCAGGGGACGGGGCTTGCGGTAATTCCACCACATACCCTGCTCGGGATAAATGAGGATCTTCTCGCCGCGGTCAAGAAGCTCGCCTACGCTTTCGATCAGTTCACGCAGCGTTGCCATGCGCGTGGAGAGCGGCAGCGTGTTGCAGTGACGGAAGAAGAAACCGTACAAGCCGCCAAAGGAGGTGTAGTTCCCCTCTCGGATGATCTTATAGAGATTCTTTTTACCAAGATACGGCTCGATCGCCTTATAAACGGCATAGTTATCAAACGTATTGAAGTGATTGCAGGTCAGAAGCGCGCCGCTGTCCTTCACCTTGATATAGTTTTCAGCGCCCTTGATCTCTTTGATGACCAGCTCGCCTTTTCTGATCTTCTTTTCGAAAAAGCGGCGTGCGGCAAAATTGGCGATCTTGGTAAAGAAGCGCGTCATCCTCTTCTTGCCGGTATAATCCACCTCTCCCGGCTCAAGCGGTCTTGTCGGAGGATCGTTTTCCACGTCACGGTCAAAATAGCCAAGACGCTCGTATTCCTTCACGCGCTCAAGCACTTCCAGTCTGTCCTGTGCTTGCTCAAGCGTGATCCTTTTACTGTTGACAGGCGTACCTGCGGCGTGCGCGGTATCGTCTAGTGCCATCTGCACGAGCGCCTCATACTGCGCAGTGTCACGCGCAACGAGGTCTTCTCCGTACGAATCAAGCTCTTCGCGGAGTCGGTCATAATAAGGCGTCTTCGCCGCGTGCTCCCAGAAATACGCCTCATATTTCACGCCCCTGTAATGCCATGGCTTCCAATTGATCTTATAGTGAATGATGTTAGGCGTGCCTTCTGCCTCGGGGCAAGCCGTTTTGTTCCAATCGGCGGAGAGCAGCGTCACTCTGCCGTAGCAGAGAACGTTGAGATAGTCCTGATCCTGCGTAACGCGGAAGGTGTATCTGCCGATCAGCTCAACGAACGCAGACTCGATCATCGCTGTACGGAAGGCATCGAGATTCAAGACCATAACACCCGCGCTGAAATACTCAGTTCTCGGCACGCCCAGCACCTTTTCAACGTAAGTACCGAAGACATCCACCATCAACATGACCTCCTCGGGGGAGGCGGCAACGAGCGAATTGCCCATTTTCACGTGATAAAGCTCGGCTACGTCGCGAAGAAGCAGGAGGTCGCAGTCGAGGTAGACACCGCGACAGTATTCAGGGAAAAGATCGGGAATAAAAAAGCGGTAATAGGTCGCCTGTGTGTAGTAGTGACGCAGATGAAGTACGTTACCGAGCTGATCGAGCTTCTCCGACACGTTCACGAACTCCACCGAGACATTTTCGGTCGCCATTGCCGAGAGAATGACTCGATGCTCCTCAGAAAGCTCGCTCACGAGAATGTGAACCTTATAAAAATGCTTGGGCGTGGTGTGATCGATGAGCGACCGAAGCGTCACACCGAGATAGGGGGCATACTTATCGTCGACAGCAAAAAAGATCGGGATTATCTCCTTGCCGTTCATCTCTCCGTTATAAAAGTGAGCGTTCATATCTCTGTAGGTTTCCTTTCAGGTTTGTCTTGACGGCAGATCTTGAGACGTATAGCGCAAAAAGATCGCCACCGGTCTTTATCGCATCCTTAGCTATAGGAGGACAGCTGAAGCATACACACGTCCCCGCCTTCGTCAAGGCGGCATCGCGTTTCTTTTTTTGACAAAACTATTATACCCCAAAGAACGCCCTTCGTCAAGACAAAAACGATTTTTCTCGGTCTAACCTTCCCTTTCTGCTAACGAGAAGGCGTTTCCGGCGACTCTCAGAATATGAGAATGCTTTTTTTGCTCTCTCACATCTTCGGAATTACTCATTATTACGGCTTTTTCGCATTATTTCTCCATGTACATGGGCATTTTATTATAAAAAAGCTCTTCCTTTCTTCAAGCCCTTGAAAGATGCGCAAGACAGTGATATAATAAAAGAACTAAACAAATTTATTCCGATCGTGAGGACGACACATGAAAGAGCTATTCAAGCGTATCCTTGCCCCGATACTTGCACTTCTTCTCCTTCTGCCACTTCTATTGGCTATGCCCGTGGGAGCAGAAGAAGCAACCGAGTTCACGGTTTTATTCACACACGACTTGCATTCGCATTTCCTGCCCTCTGCCGCAGAGAGCGGCGGCGAGTTTGGCGGCTACGCTCGTCTTTATACCGCTATTATGGCACAGAAGGCGATCGATCCCGACGCTATTCTCGTGGACGGCGGCGACTTCTCGATGGGCTCTCTTTTCCAGACCGCCTACACCACCTCCGCCACCGAACTGCGTATTTTAGGTGCGATGGGCTACGACGCCACCACCTTCGGCAACCACGAATTCGACTATATGCCGCAGGGTCTCGTCAGTATGCTGAACGCCGCCATCGATTCGGGAGAGCGTCTGCCTGCCCTCGTTGACGCAAACTATCTGCCCCCCACCGAAGACAGCGAGGACTACACCGAGGATTCCGCTGCTATGTGGGAAGCCTTTGAACGCTACGGCATCAAGGACTATATTCTCTTAGAGCGCGGCGGCATCTATTACGCCATCTTCGGCATCAACGGTTACGATTCTAACGACTGTGCGCCCAATTCAGGCCTCATTCTCGAGGAGCCTGCCGTCGCGGCACAGCGCACTGTCGATGCGGCAGTTGCTGACTGCCTCGCCACCTACGGTGTACAGCCGGTCGTTATCTGCCTCTCGCATAGCGGCACGAACGGTGACAACAAAACAGGTGAGGACGTTGACCTTGCCTCGAACGTCAACGGCATCGACATCATTGTCTCGGCACATACACACACGCTGATCACCGACCCGATCACCGTCAACGGCACCTATATCGTCTCTGCCTCAGAATACGGAAAGTATCTCGGTGTCGTTAAAATGCAGTATAGATCAAACGGCGACGTCACCCTCACCGACTACGAGCTTATCAAGATCGATGAGACCGTCGAAGATGATCCCGCTGTCGCATCCCTTGTCGAGGGCTACAAAACCAAGGTGGAAGAAGACTACCTTTCTCAATACGGTCTTGGCTTCGACCAAGTGCTCGTTCACAACGACATCCGCTTTGACTCGGTCAAGGAAGTTTACGCCACGCAGCACGAATCCACCCTCGGCAACCTGTATGCCGACGCCTATAAATGGGCGGCTGAAGAAGTGCTTGGCCATACCGTCGATATCGCACTGACCGCCTCGGGCGTTATCCGCGAAACCATGCCGCTCGGTGATATCACCGTCTCAGACGTCTTTAACGCTGCCTCTCTCGGCGTTGGAACAGAGGGCGAGCTGATCGCTGTATACGTCACGGGCAAGGATCTCAAAAACGCTCTCGAGGTCGATGCCTCTGTACAGCCGCTTATGTCGGCAGCTCAGCTCTTCTTCTCGGGCACCGAGTATTCCTTCAATACCAACCGCATGCTCTTCAACAAGGTCGATTACGCCATGCTTCGCCGCAGTGACGGCAGTCTTGAAGCAATCGAGGACGATAAGCTCTACTGCATCGTCACGGGCATGTATGCAGGTCAGATGCTCGGCTCGGTGAAGGAGAAATCCTTCGGTCTTCTCTCGATCACCCCGCGTAACGCCGAGGGCGTTCCGCTGTCAGCCTCTGATCTCTTCGACTATACCATCAAGGACGAAAACGGCGTGCCGCTGAAGGAATGGTACGCGATCTCCTCCTACCTTCAAGCAATGGACGGCGAAATGGATGAGGCTTACGCTCAGCCGGATGGCAGAAAGGTCGTCTATTCGAGCACTAAACTCTCTGATCTCTTGAGAAACGCCAATAAATTCACAGTCATCGTGATGATCGCCGTCATCCTTGTCTTTGTCGGTATCGGCTTCGCCGTTTGGGCGATCGTTCGCCGTATCCGCAAAAAACACACCGCCAAAGCCGCTTAATTAAGACGGAGCTGTCTCATAGCATCAACAAAAGGTGAACGCCGGGTGCAACCTTAACAAAAAAATCAAGGTCTCTCGAATAGCGTGATGCTCCAGGCGGAGCATCACCCTATGAATGACCTTGATTTTTTATTGCTTTTGTATAGAAAGCTGTTTCAAAAAATCAATTTGAGACAGCCCTTCAGGAGAAAAGTCCCTTTTCAAAAATGATTCACCGAGGCGCGTTTCTCCGGAGTCAGAATCAAAACCAGCCGGAAGCGCCACCGTCGTCGAAGATAACGACTTCTTTAAGGAACGAAACGGCTTTTTCAAGGCCTTCCTTAGGCGTCATAAGGCCATCCTCATGCTCAATCGAGAGCGTGCCGTTATAGCCCGTGGTCTTGAGCATACTGACCATACGGTTCCAGACCTCCTTGCCGTGACCATAGCCAACGGTACGGAAGACCCATGAACGGTTTTCAATATCGCCGTAGCTCTTGGTATCAAGAACGCCGTTGATAGCGGTATTGCGGTCGTTGATGCAGGTATCCTTAGCATGGAAATGATAGATCGCTCCCTTGAGTGCGCGGATCGCTTCAACGGGATCGATACCCTGCCAGAAGAGGTGGGAGGGATCGAAGTTTGCACCGATGACGTCACCGACAGCCGCGCGGAGCTTCAGAAGCGTTTCGGGATTATAAACGGCAAAGGAGGGGTGCATTTCAAAGGCGATCCTTACGCCGTGTGCCTTAGCAAACGCGCCAACCTCTGTCCAATAGGGAATGATCTTCTCGTTCCACTGCCAATCAAGGATCTTAAGGTTATCGTCGGGCCAGGGGCAGACCACCCAGTTGGGATAAAGCGAGTTCTCGCAATCGCCGGGACAGCCCGAAAAGCCGATCACGGTATCCACGCCGAGCGCTTCTGCTACGAGAATGGCGTTGCGGAACGCCTTGTCGAACCCGGATGCTATCTCCTTTTGAGGATGGAGAGGATTTCCGTGACAGCTCACAGCCGAGATCTCAATGCCATAGCTCGAGACAAGCTCTTTATACGCCTTGCATTTTGCTCTATCGGCGAGAAGCTCTTCGGATTTGAGATGAGCATTGCCGGGATATCCGCCCGCGCCGATCTCAATCGTGTTCACGCCGAGCGAGGAGAGATACTTCAGCGCATCTTCAAAGGAAAGATCGCTGATAATAGGGTTCATTACACCGAGTTTCATACTATAAACTACCTTTCATGACTGTAATTTGAGGGCTATACAGCCTGACAGACTTCATACAAGCTGCAAGTATAGCTTAATCTACCCCCGTATTGCTACGGGGGTAGATTTTTTATAACGGATCAAAGACCGAGAGAAGAAAGATATTTGCGCGAAAGCTCAATTGCCTCAAGTGCGGGGCGGTCGTCAGACTCATCCTGCTCAACAATGATATACTCCGTTCCTGCCTTTTCGCAGGCGGCGATCATCGCGGGGATATTCTGAATACCCATACCGATCGGGCGGAATTCAAAGCCCTTATCCTCCTTTGATGTCTCCTGAGCCTTTCCGTCGTTGTCGATCAGCGCATAGACGGGGCCTGCGCCGAGATTCTTGCAAGCGAAATCCTTGAAGTGAATGACCTCCACCTTGCCCGCATACTTCTCGATCATGGTAACGGGATCAATGCCTGCGTAATGCACCCAGCATGTGTCCAGCTCAGGCTCGATACCGTCGACCTCGGTCATAATGCGATCGTGGATATATCTGCCGTCGGGTAGCTTTTCGTATTCAAAATCATGGTTGTGGTAGAGCAATTTCATGCCGTTTGCCCGGAGAAGCGCCGAGACTGCATTGAACTTTTTCGAAGTCTCAGCCCACGCCTCGTCGCTTGCGAGCTTGCTTTTATCGCACCACGGCACGACGACGTATTTAACGCCGAAGCCCTTGAGGTAGTCAACGCTCGCCTGAGGGTCGTTATCAAAAAATTCGACACCCTGATGCACCGAAATGCATTTGAGACCGTATTGATCGAGAAGTGCCTTGATCTCTTCGGAGCTTCTGCCGTAGTAGCCTGCAAATTCGACGTATTCGTAGCCCATTGCAGCAACCTTCGCAAGCGTTCCTTCAAAGTCCTTGTCCATATCGCGGCGCACGCTGTAAAGCTGTACGCCGATCTTGAATTTCTTCATCTTGCGCCTCACTTAAATCTCGGGGATCTCAACGGTGATCTCATGCCCGAGCTTCGAGGACTGTACGATACCGTCGATAATTGCCTGGTTGATGATGATCTGGCTTGAAGGAACGGGGGATGCGCCGCCGTCCTTGACTGCGTTGAGGAAGGAACGGATCTTATTATAGAAGCAACCCTTGGAATGGTCATGCAGGATCGGGATCTCGGTGATCACGCCTTCGCCTGCCACCTCGTGATAGATCTTCATCGGGCCACCGACCGAGCCGTTCCAGCATTCGGTCGAGGGAATGCGCAGAGAGCCCTTCGTGCCCATGATAATGGTGTCACCGGGGGTATCGAGATGCATAGCCCAGGCGATACGGAAGTCGAGCATAATACCGCCCTCAAGACGGATAAAGCCTGCCGCATAATCCTCAACCGTGAAAAGCTCTGCATACGCCTCGGGCTTATTTTCAGCCTTCCAATAGTTGGGATTCTGACCGAAGTGTGCGGAGGTATAACCGGTGATGGTGAGAGGCTTGGGATAGCCGATCGCGTTCAGCACCATATCGAGGGAATAACAACCGATATCGCCCATTGCGCCTACACCTGCGGTCTTATCTTCGATAAAGGAGGTGCCGAAGGGCGTGGGAATACCGCGACGTCTGCCGCCACCCGTCTGGATATAGTAGATCTTGCCGAGCTCGCCCGACTCAACGATCTTCTTGATCATTTTCATATTGGGATCGAAGCGGGGCTGGAAGCCGATCGAAAGCACCTTGCCGCTTTCCTTCTCCGCCTTACAGATTGCAACAGCCTCGTCAAGCGTCACGCACATAGGCTTCTCAAGCAGCACGTTCACGCCTTTTTTCAGCGCATAGATGGCGCACTCTGCGTGTGTTCTGTTGTAGGTACAAACGCTGACGGCATCAAGCTCTTCGCTGTCAAGCATAGAGGCGTGGTCAGGATAGCAACGTACGCCCTCAAGACCGTGCCTTTTAAAGAAAGCCTCAGCCTTGCCGGGGATGAGATCGGCGCCTGCCACGATCTCCACGTCGTCCATTCTTTTATATTCGGAGATGTGTGCGTCTGCGATCCAGCCCGTACCGATAATACCGACCTTGAGTTTTCTCGTGGTGTCGATCGTTTCAACTCTCTGGTCTTCCTTGAATGCGTCAAGAATGTTCTTTTCTGCCATGGTAATACGCTCCTTATTCGATTAATTTGATAGATCTTGTCTTTGGGCGATATTGACAATTACCGTCCACTCTGCTATAATACATTATACACGATCCACTTGGCGTTTTCTATCCCTATTTTAACATATTATAATACGATTTTGACTTTTTCAACAAGGAAGACTTATGCGTAACGAGCTTATCACATCCAACATACCCGGATCGGGCATTCTCATCAGCCGTCATGCAGGCATCGGTAAAGCGAACGCCGTCCTTTGCGACACGCATTATCACGACGAGATTGAGCTGCTCTCGATCGACGAGGGAGAGCTTTCCCTCCTCGTAAACGGCAAACGGCATCACTGCCAAAAGGGGGATGTCATTTTTATATCAGCCCGCATACCTCACGCGACCTATTATGCCGAGGGCAGATGCAGCTACACGCTTGTGCAGTTTCGCCCCGAGCATTTTCTGGGTGACAGCAATAACACAGGCAAATACTTCAACCGCTTTATCCGCAACGCCGGCCTGCCCTTTGCGATCATCCGAAGCGAAGAGCTCTCCACGCTCATTGAAAAAGCCTTCACCGAGCGTCAAAAGGAGCTTGATTCCTATGCGATCTACGTCAAAGGCACCGTCTACGCCATGATCGCACTGCTCTGTCGAGAGGGGGCGCTCTCCTCGCAAAACAGCAGTTATTCCGCCGACATCGTGAAGCTTCTGCCCTCTATCGCCTATATTGAAGAGCATTCGGCAGACGATCTGACGCTTGAGGAGATCGCAGGCGTACAGAATCTCAATCCCTCCTATTTTTGCCGTCTCTTCAAAAAGGCAAGCGGCTCAGGCTTCGTCGATTACCTGAACTTCGTCAGGATCTGCAAGAGTGAAAAGCTGCTCGCCAAGAGTAACGACTCAATTCTGGATGTTGCCTATGAGGTGGGATTCTCCTCGGTGTCCTATTTCAACCGCATTTTCAAACGATATAAAAACTGCACCCCCACCGAATACCGTCGGGCACAGTATGAAAATCGGTAAAACGCCGATCATTCAACAAGAAATTCGTCAGGAACGGGCAGATTTACTTGAAAAAGACAAGAAAATATGCTATACTGTTGTATCATGACAGCAAGCCTTACAACCTTGAATTGATTCTGATATCCCACGAAAGGATGCTCCCACCGTATGAAAAAACTGATGATCGGAAACGAAGCCGTTGCACGCGGTCTTTTTGAAGGCGGATGCCGCTTCATTTCCAGCTACCCAGGCACACCCTCGACTGAGATCACCGAGTTTGCCGCCAAAAACGACGCCATTGCCTGCGAATGGGCGCCCAATGAGAAGGTCGCCTGTGAAGCCGCCTTCGGCGCTTCCCTTGCAGGTGTACGCTCTGCCTGTGCCATGAAGCACGTAGGGCTCAACGTTGCATCTGACCCTCTCTTCACGCTCTCCTATACCGGCGTCAATGCAGGTATGGTCATCTGCGTTGCTGACGATCCCGCCATGCACTCTTCCCAAAACGAACAGGATTCGCGCCACTACGCCATCGCCGCAAAGGTGCCCATGCTGGAGCCTGCCGATTCCGCCGAGGCGCTTGCTTTTTCAAAAGCCGCCTACTCTCTCTCGGAGGACTACGACACCGTCGTTTTCCTGCGTACCTGCACGAGGATCGCGCACTCACAGAGCATTGTTGAGGAAGGCGAGCCCCTGCCCCTTCCCGAAAAGCCCTATGAAAAAAATATCGCCAAATACGTGATGATGCCGGGCAACGCTGTCAAGCGTCACCCTATCGTCGAAGAACGCACCCGAAGGCTCACTGACCTTGCTGAAACAAGCTGCTTCAACCGCGAAGAGCTTGTTGACGGCGCGAAGATCGGTGTGATCTGCTCGGGTACTGCCTATCAGTACGTCAAGGAGGTCGCAGGTGACACGGTCAGCATTCTGAAGCTCGGCATGGTCAATCCCCTTCCCGTAGAACGCATCAAGCGCTTTGCCGCCTCGGTTGAGCGGCTCATCGTCTGCGAGGAGCTCGACCCCATTATCGAGACCCATTGCAGGAGTATCGGCGTAACGGTTGAAGGCAAGAGTCTGTTCCCGATGGTCGGAGAGTTTTCGCAAAGCCTCGTTGCCAAGGCGCTCGGTCTTCCCGCGAAGGAGGGCTATGTCCTTGATCAGCCGATCCCCGTGCGCCCTCCCGTTATGTGCGCGGGATGCCCTCATCGCGGCATGTACTACACCCTCTCAAAGAACAAGATCACCGTTCTCGGGGACATTGGCTGTTATACCCTCGGAGCCGTTGCCCCGCTCTTTGCCGTTGACACCACTCTCTGCATGGGCGCGTCGGTATCGGGCATCCACGGCTTCAACAAATCGACCGATAATGAAAATGCAGGCAAGACAGTTGCCGTCATCGGTGACTCGACCTTTATGCATTCCGGCATCACAGGACTTGTCAATATTGCTTATAACGCCTCAAATTCGACCGTCATTATCCTTGATAACTCGATCACGGGCATGACGGGACATCAGCAGAATCCCACCACAGGCTACAACATCAAGGGCGATCCC
>CAZYFC010000032.1:0-12759 GCA_964646715.1 uncultured Lachnospiraceae bacterium | reverse complement strand
GAACAATCCCTCAGTCAGCTTCGCTGACAGCTCCCTTTACACAAGGGAGCCTTTTTTAGTTCACCTATGCCTTATCAATTTTCCTGACAAGCACTGCATTTGTGTGCACAAATGCAAAAATACGGCATACCTCTTTCGAGATATACCGTATTTTTGAAAACTGTCCTTTAGAGTGACGCTCTAAGTGACTTGCTCTGTTTTTTGCGTTTTATACGGTGTGGCGGTTTTTCAGCACGACGTCGAGAAGACGGATCAGGATGGGTGCCAGAAGAATATTCAGAAGGAACTCCACGACGAAGTTTAAGCCGATCATGCCGACGATGAGGTAGGTGAAGCCGTTCGTATAGCCGTCTGCCATGCCCCAGGACTTGATCGTCTTGAAGAAAAAGAGAAGACAGCCGAGGACGAAGAGCCCCGTATTGACCACGGGGGCTGCTACGGAAGCGGCAATGATACCGTCCGAACGCCGCTTTTTCGAAAATATCTCGTAAAGAAGACCTGCCGTAAAGCCTGCCGCAACACCCTTCAGAAGGACGACGAGAATGGTGGCGAGAGGATCGATCGCCCAGAATGCGGCAGCATCACCCGTGAGAAAGACCGTGAGCGCAAACACGCCGCCAAGCCATGCACCACCCCATTTGCCGCAAAGCGCCGCCCCGAGGACGATAATGGGCAGGGTGAAGGTTACGCTGAAAGGCCCAAGAGGGATTTTGATCGTCCCAAAGACTGCCACAAGGGCGGTGAGAACGGCGAGCAGAACCATATTTCTTATTTTTTTTGTTTTCTTGAAACGTGTTGCCATACATACCGCCTTTTCTTTTTTGCAGTGCCTATTATAGCACGGTGCATTCTTCCTGTCAAGGGTCGTTTTGCCCGGTAACGGCGCGTTTTGCCCGCTAACGGCGCTGAATAGTATATCTGAAAACAGTGCAGGAAACGGCCGTTATGCGCCGAAATGCCATTTGGACGGTCAAAGCGCGCGGTATTTTTCGGCAACGTCGAGCATATCGGTCAACATCTCGCCCTTCTTGCGCGGATCGCGCAGGAGCAGTGAGGGGTGATAGACGGCGGTGATGAGGAAATCTCCCTTTTCGATCCATTTGCCGTGTTCTGCGGTGATCCTGTAGTCGGGTCGTATGAGCCGCATGGCGGAGATTCTGCCGAGACAGACGATGAGCTTCGGCTTGATAAGCCTTACCTGCTCGCGCAGATAGTCGATGCAGACGTCCTGCTCCGAGCCCAACGGATCGCGGTTTTTCGGTGGACGGCATTTGAGCATATTGGCAATATACACCTCGTCGCGCGCAATACCGACCGCTTCGAGGTATTGGTCAAAGAGCTTGCCTGCTCTGCCGACGAAGGGGATGCCCGAAAGATCCTCCTGCTCGCCGGGGGCTTCACCGATGAACATCAGCTTGGCGTTTTTGTTGCCCGTGCCGAAAACGGTGTTGGTCTTCGTTGCGCCCAAAGGGCATTTCCGGCAGCTCTGGCATGCCGATTCAAGAGTTTCCCACGTCATGGCGGATACGTCCTTTCTGGTAAGAGGATCCGGTAAGAGGATCTGTTGTGAGGATCTGTTATGAGAAGGGCCGCGCAAAAAGCGTGCCCCGCACGAGGCAAACGGTGTGGTCGCTCAGCCCCTTCGGTGGGATGCGGCAAGAGACGCGTAACGCTCCACGGCGTGGTCGGGGCAGATGCAAACGCCGTGCTCGCAAAGCCAGCCCTCCGCGTCAAGCGTGACCTTTGAACCAAATTCCAAAACGAGGTCAGCGGCGCTGACACTTGGGCGGCGGGATGGACGCATGCCCTCGATCTGCATGTTGTCGAGCTTGTTCAGACCGTTTTCGCGCGATAGCCTGCTCGAGGGAAGCTGTCCGTCTTTTCCCGGCTGTGGGTCGTCCCTGCCGACGAAGAGGTAGTAAGCGTGCGTTTCGCAGTAGGCAGACGAGCAGGAGGCAAAGCCGCACTCTGCAAGGCAAGCGCAGGCTGACAGCATATCCTCCAGCTTTTCAAAGCGAAACAGCGTGCGCTCCGGAAAGAGCGACTTGCAAAAAGAGACCGGTGCAGAGGCAGTTCCCTCCGAAAGGCGGGTGACGTATATCTCACAGCCGCCGCTACGCGAAGGGTAGACCTGCACATAGACCTTATCCTTGGCGGCATCGAAGCCCGTTTTGTGCTTTGCCTCGTCGAGAATGCTCCAGAATGCGCGCCTTGTCTCGGTGTTATCGTAATCTATCGTATCGCAGGTCAGCGAGAGGTCGGCTAAGTCCTCCTTGGTGAGCATGACCTTGAGTTTTCTGTCGTTGATACGCAAAAGCTCCATATCTATGTAACTCCTTCTTGTGCCAAAGCGTGGCGTTTACTTTCATTATAGTCGAAAACGCCCGAATTGGCTACCCCAAAAAGTATGGCAGACCTTCCTTTTTTTCGCTCCTTGCGGTATACTTGCCGTCCTTATGCCATAGATATGGAACAGAAAAAGCGAACAGGGGACAAAGACAAGCCTTTCGCTTTTCCTTATTTTATCACACGCGCATCATTTTTGCAAGGGCTTTTGGCTCGGGAAAGGCGGATTTTATGCAAGGTAAGAGGCTTCTCGCGGCGTTTCTGCCGCTTCTTTTGATCGGTGTTTTTCTGTTTTTGCTCGCAAAGGACGGCTTTTTCGGGGATGTGGGCGTTTTTGGCGCGGAGGCAACGACTGCCCAAAGCGAGGAAGCAAAAAGCTCGGTGGCAGAGCCCGAAGAGGAGAGTGAAGGAGGGGCAGGATCAAGCGACGCTGCGGCGGACGGCGTGGCACTGACCGAGGCGGTTGATTTCGGGGAGCGTCCCTTTGAGACGGTCGGCAAGACGGACTCGACGACTGCCGCTGTTTTACCCGAGGATAACGTCGCCCTGATCGAAGCAACGAAAGAGGAAAGCATTGCCGTGATGGGCTCTGTTCCGGGCGGCGAGACGGGGCTTGTGACCGAGTTTGCCGATGCTTACGAGGTGACGCTTCCCGAAGAGACAGCCTCATCGCCTGCCGTTGTTACCGGCTTTGCCGACACGCTTCCTCTCGTTTTGCCGCTGGCTTCACCCATTGAAGTGAAGGAGGAAGAGCTGCGCGCCGTCTGGGTGGCAAGCGTGTACAATCTCGATCTGCCCTCAAAGGCAGATCTTTCGGCAAACGAGCTGAAAAAAGAGCTTGATGCGTTGGTGTCGGACGCCTTTTCGCAGGGCTTTAACACGATCTTTTTTCAGGTACGTCCCGCCTCCGACGCGCTGTATGAGTCGGCGATCTTTCCTGCCTCGCGCTTCTGGACGTCGGATAACGCCGCGTCCTCGGCACTTGATCCGCTTGCCTATCTGATCGATGCCGCGCATTCAAGGGGGCTTGCCCTGCACGCATGGATCAATCCCTTTCGCGTAACGCTGTCGGGCGAGAGTCTCTTTTCGCTTTCGCCCGACAACCCCGCACGGCGCGACCCCTCGCTTACCTTCACGGTGTCGGGGCAGGTGTATTACGATCCCGCGCTTGAAAGGGTACACGAGCTGATCGCAGACGGTGTTGCCGAGCTTGTGGCACGCTATGACCTGGACGGCGTGCTTTTCGACGATTATTTTTATCCCGAGAATATCACCTCGGAAGACAGCGAGTCGTATAACGCCTATCTTTCGGGCGGCGGATGTCTCACCCTTTCCGATTGGCGCAGAGACAATATCTCTCGCCTTGTGGAAAGGGTTTATTACAGCATCAAGATCCTGTCTCCCGATTGCCTTTTCGGTGTCGCACCGCGCGGTATCTGGCGTAACAGCCGTGACGATCCCTCGGGGAGCGATACGCTTGGCGGTGCTGCGTACGACGACATATACTGCGATGCTCTTGCCTGGGTGCGCGGCGGTTATATTGACTATCTTTCGCCGCAGCTTTATTGGAGCTTTTCATCTTCTGCCGCCCCCTTTGCAACTCTTGCCGATTGGTGGCATAGCGCCCTTTCGGGAAGCGGCGTCCGTTTTTTGCCCTCGCTTGCTGCCTATTATCTCTCCTATGAGGAGATCGCGCGGCAAAAGGACTATCTTGCCGCTCTGCCAAATTACGGCGGTTATGCGATATATAGGTACAAAAGCCTTACGGCATGACGAAGGGCGGGGCGCGTCCCTTGGCACTTTGTGCGGCATAGGCAAGCGATACGCTTGAAAACGTATCGGGTGGATAAAAGGTAAAATCGCCCCGAGGACGGTGAGCGTTCTCGGGGCGAAGACGTTTATTTGAAAAAGCGTTTGGTCTTTCCTCGCCAGCGTGTCATGTAGACGATCGTCATACGGCGAAGAAGGATGTCGAACAGCAAGAAGGCAGTGTTGGCGGTGACGTAGTATAGGACGAGCATCCAGCCCGCATAGACCTCGATGGCGAAGAGATATTTCGCAGCAAGAAGGGCAACCGTCAGAGCGCCGTTGAAGTAGACTGCCTTCAGAAAAAGGGCGAGCAGCTTGCCGCGCGCATCGAAGAAGCGTTTGATGATGGGGTAAAGACCCGTGAAGGCAAGATAAACTGCTGCGATGAATTTGTTCGGCAGAAAGGCGAGTGAGAGAAAAGAGGTGGCGAAATAGATCATCACGGCGTAGCGGTCACCAAGCTCGACGAGGGCGAGCATGACGATTGCCGAGGCGACCATGGAAACGGCGATATCGGCGATCTGCAGCAGTGAGGCGAGAAGCAGGATCACCACGCTGAGCGCCGAAAAAAGCGCCGAATAGGTGAGCTTTTTGGTAGTCTTCAAGGGGTAGCTCCTTAACAGCAGCGAATGAGGTCACCGCCCATGCACTCACAGCAGCAGTCGGCACACAAAAGAGACGAGCAGAGGTCGCAGTTTGAGCATCCCCTTCTCTCGTGATAGGTGTTGCCCGCAGTACCTTGACGGGAGGCGGTGGCGTGACGCAGATTCTCAAGTGTTACCCGATATTCCTCGTTGCCGGGATCGTTGCGGCAGGCGGTCTCCATCAGACGGATGGCGTCAAAATAGCGTCCGATACGCATAAACATGACGCCCTTAAGAAAGCACCACTCCGCGTCGCGCTGATTGTAGGGGATGCTTTCAAGCAGGCTATCCGCTTCACCGACGCGGTTTTCGTTGAGAAGCATGCGGATCTTAGCATAGATCGGCTGACTTGCCTGTCCCTGATAGCCGTTTTGTCGGTTGCCTCCGCCGTTTCGCAGAGACTTGATCGTGTCGTACGCCTCGTTGATCTCCTTCATCTTCTCGGCTGCGACCTGCTTCAGATCGTCGTTCTGGCAGTTATCGGGGTGATATTTTTTGGCAAGCTCATGATATGCACGTTTTATCTCGGCATCGTCGGCGTTTGGCGATACGCCCAATACCTCATAGGGGTCTCTTTTCATGATGAAGCTCCTTTGATGATTCGATTTTTTCCTGCTTCAGGATGACCTTTTCGGCAACGTCCGGCAGTCCCATGGTCAGTATGTTGCGTATGATGCAGTCGATACCGCTATCCTTGAGTGAGAGAAGGTCAAGGGCGTTTGCCGCATACAGAAGCTCGATATCAAGCGCATTCACGAGCGAGCGTCTGAAGCTCTCGCTTGCCGACTCCTCGCCGTCGGCATGGAAGGGATTGTATCTGCCTTTCTTTTTGTCTTCCTCTCTGTCGGCGTAGGCATCGGTAATATAGATAAAGCGTCCCACACGCGTGCCGATCTCGTGCAGGCAGACCTTGTCTGCCTGAGAAAGGGTATCCCCTTCGGAAAAAAGTCTGCCGAGTAGCTCACCGAAGCGTTCGGCACCGTCGTATACGCTGCTGCCGCCCTCTTTTTCAAGAGTGTACAGCTCGTTCAGCTTCTCCTTTACAAAGGTGTCAAGGGCTTCGTTGGGGGAAGCGTTTTTGGCTCTTTTCGCGCCGCCGAGCATCATTTTGGCGGCGAGCTTCCGAAAGCCCTTTTCGTCGGCAATATCGTCGAGCAATTTGTGATAGACGAGGATGGAGGCGACTTGTGCTGTGTAGGCAAGGGAGGGGGAGTCGACCACGGCCAAGCCGCCCTTGGCGGGATGGGCGGGACAGCGTTTTTTTGAAAAGGAGGACTGCTCGCCGAGCGCACCGATACGGCAGAGGGCGAGAAGCACCATATCGTAGCTGAGCGTATAGCGCAGACGGCGTGAGAGCTTTTTTTCCGCGTGGCAAAGACCGCAGTAAACGGCCTTGTAGTACTCGTATTCCTTAATCTTCATCTCCGCTTTGCGCGGTCTGATATAACCGAACATGTCTATTTCCTTTCTCAATAAGATTTCCCCTAAAATGCCCGGTCTTCCTTGACAAGGCGTGAAAAAAGTGCTATACTTATCATACTCTTCAAAAGAGGATCTGTCAAGTTTTTCCTATCATACTTATACCGTTCGAATCTTTCGTCTGTGGGAACACTGTATGATAAATGGGTGAACGAATGAAGGAAAGGGGGAAAAGTGCCTTGCCAAAACTGAAGATTGCAGGGCTTGTCATGGATATTCGCCATGAGAACTCCATTCTTAACCGTCAGATCGGGGATTATCTCACCGAGGATGAAGCGGATTTTACCGTTGAGGTCAGCCGCGACTATATTGAATCCGAGATCGAAGAGGAGATCCGCTGTGACCTCCGCTTTCCTCCCGAATACAGCGAATATCTCGCCGTCTACCGCTATATCTGCACGAAGATACTTGATTATGACGGCTTTTTGATGCACGGCTCGGCGATCGCCGTTGACGGCGAGGCGTTTCTCTTCTGTGCGCCGAGCGGCACGGGCAAATCGACGCACACCCGTCTCTGGCGCGAGGTGTTTGGCGATCGCGTCGTGATGATCAACGACGATAAGCCGATCATTATGAAAAAAGAGGGCGTCTTCTGCGCCTGCGGCACGCCCTGGAGCGGCAAGCACGACCTTGATACCAATATCGAAGTCCCCTTGAAGGGCGTTGTGATCCTTGCGCGGGGCAATGAAAACAAGATCGAAAAGGTCGCGCCCGCCTCTGTTCTGGGCCTTCTCTTCAATCAGATCTACCGCCCTTCGAAGCAGGAGGATTACCTTCGCACGATTGATCTCGTGGACGAGATGCTGGCAGGCTGTCCCGTCTACCGACTCTCTTGCACGATATCCGAAGAAGCACCCCTCGTGGCGTACCGCGCACTGACGCAAAAGTAATTACAAAGACAGGAAGGAACTCGTTATGAAACTGAAAAGCGGCTTTATTCTGAGAAAATGCGGTGAGGCGGATATCGTCGTGCCGATCGGCGCTAACGTCGAGCAATATAAGAATATCATGGTCACGGTCTCGGGCTCGGGCAAGCTCCTTTGGGAGCTGCTTGAAAAGGGCTGTGAACGCAGCGATCTCGTATCCTGCCTTTTGGAGCGATACGACGTAGAGCGCGATATCGTGGAGAAGGACGTGGACATCTTCCTCAAAAAGCTCCTGTCGGCAGGTCTTCTCGATGAGTGAAGCTTACGAGGAGGTGCTGAAGCGTACCGGCACGCTTGTCTTTACGCCGGGCGGCACGTCGATGCAGCCCCTGCTTCGCCACCACGAGAATCCCGTGGTGCTCGTGCCTGTCGATGGACGTCTGAAGCGAGGCGATGTTCCTTTTTACAAGCGTTCCGATGGGCAGTACGTTCTGCACCGTATCATTCGGGTGCATAAGGACTGCTACGATTGCTGTGGGGACAACCAGTCGGTGCTTGAAAGGGGCGTGACAGACGCTATGATCTTTGCCCGAATGGTGGGCTTCTATCAGGGGGAGAGGTATATTTCTGTGGACGACAAGGCGATCCGCCGCTATGCGCGTCGGCGCATGGCATCGCGCCCCTTCCGCCGCGCCTTTGCCGCGCTCTCAAGGCGCGTTAAAAGACTGTTCAAACAATAAACCTGTCCTTCAGTTGCCGCCAAGCGGCGCATACTGCCGCAGAAAGAGCACTTGAGCATTCTGCGGCTTTTTTCGTTTTTTCTTGAAAAGAAAGGAGTATTATGACCTTTGACGCATCGGTCGGCGGCGGCATTTTCGTCTGCCCGATCTGTTCTGCCTCCTTGCGGCGGGAGGGCAATTCGCTTCTTTGTCCTGCCCGACACACTTTTGATATTGCCAAGTCGGGGCAGGTGAATCTTCTTCGCCGTGCCGCAGGTCTGCACGGTGACAACGCGCAGATGGTGGCGTCGCGCCGCGCCTTTCTCGACAAGGGGTACTACGCGCATTTGCAGACAGGTATTGCCGAGGCACTGTCCTATCATCTGCCCGACGGCGGCGTTTTGCTTGATTCGGGCTGCGGTGAGGGCTATTATACCGCAAAAATGGCGGAAAATAAGTCGTTTTCGGTCTACGGCGTGGATATTTCTTCTGCCGCTGCCGCAAAAGCTGCGAAAAAGGCAGGCGTCAAGGGGATCGCTGTGGCAAGCGCCTACGAGCTTCCCGTGGCAAGCGCGTCCTGTGACGCACTGACCAATATATTTGCGCCCTTTTGCCGCGAGGAGTTTTTTCGCGTGCTGAAGTCGGGCGGCATTCTGATCGACGCCATTCCCGCAGAGCGCCATTTGTTTGAATTAAAAGAGGCGATCTACGAAACGCCGTATGAGAATATCCTCAAGCCGACTGAAATCGAAGGCTTTTTACATATCGAAACGCGCAGGATCGAGAAAAAGATCCTCCTGAAAAGCCGCGAGGATATTGCCTCGCTTATGATGATGACGCCCTATTTTTATCGTACCGACCGCGAGGGGCTCGCCCGTGCCGAAGCGATCGATTCGATCGGGCTCACTGCATCCTTCTATCTTCTGATCTACCGCAAGGGTTAAGTCCTGTCGGATTATGTCCCGTTCATTGCTTGGTCGGCTTTATTGAGAAAGGAAACGCTGCTATGAAGACGCTTGAAGAAAGAATCAAACGTGCCGCAACGAAAAAGGAAAAAAGCCTCAACGTCGAGGGGTATCTCAACCGTCTCATGGATACCGAGCTTCTCTTCGCCCTTGCCGACGAGTTTGCCGCCTGTTATCCGAAGCAAAAGATCACGCGCGTGCTGACGGTGGAGTCGGCGGGTATCGGACTTGCCGTTGCCACGGCACAAAGACTTTCCGCAGGGGCGCTGTATGCGCGTAAGGTTGGCAACCACCTTGAAAAAGACGCTTTTGTTGCCGAGGTTGCCGGGGGCACGAAGAGAATTTCCCTGCCGAGGAAGCTTTTGTCCTCTCAGGATACCGTTCTGATCGTGGACGACTTTATCGGCGCGGGCAACGTCACGCGCGCTCTGGTGGAGCTTGTGCGTCAATCGGGTGCAAAGCTGATCGGCGTTTGTGTGGCGATCAACCGTGCGTATCTCGGCGGCGGAAAATCGCTTGCCGAGCAGGGTATTTCGCTCTATGCCTCTACTGCCATCCTCTCGGAAAGCGCTGACGGTATCGTCTTTGCGGCGCGAGAAGAATAACACTCGAAAAGTCATCCTACTTGCCGATACGGTTTTGCGCTTTTGTGTCGGTATAGGCAAGGTTCGTTCAGTCCGTCGGCTTCGGACAAAAAGCGGCAATCAAACAGAGCAGGAGCTGTCTCACAGCATGAGCAAAAGGTGAACGCTGTGTGCAACCTTAACAAAAAAATCAAGGTCTCTCGAATGGATGACCTTGATTTTTTTATTGCTTTTGTATAGAAAGCTGTTTCATAAAATCAATTTGAGACAGCCCCTTTGTTTATGCTCTTTGCTTAGCGGTCAG
The DNA here is from genome assembly GCA_964646715.1 of uncultured Lachnospiraceae bacterium. GTDB lineage: Bacteria > Bacillota > Clostridia > Oscillospirales > CAG-272 > RGIG1993. The sequence continues at coordinate 3,043 of CAZYFC010000032.1, read as the reverse complement.
GCGAGGTCGGGAAACAGTGAATCAAATATGTCAAAGGGGGCTTCACCTATGCCTTCATCTTGACTCACCTTGTCGTACATCGTCACGCATTATTCAGCGCCCGTAGGCACGATCAGTCCATCGGGATCAGTGCTCCCCATTGCTCTTCGGTTGTTGGAATGTCCTCGTCGGGGGTGGCAAAGAGGGCAAGAAATTCGATGATCGACAGGATGATGGGGTCTTCCATAAGCGCTTCGGTCACAGCGGCAAGCTCTTCCTCGGTGAGGTCGGTGATCTCCTTGTAGCTTGCGGGCGCCTGAGGCATTTCGTCCGACGCCTTGACAGTCACGCTTCCCTTGAAGGGGAGTGCGGTCGTGCCGAGAAGGAAGGACCCGGTCAGGTCGGTGATGCTTGACGAGTCAAGCGTAACTGTCATGCTGTCATCCGTCCTTGTGATTTTTCCCTTCAGCTCTGCCGAGAAGACGGTGGGGATCGTAAGTGATAGGGTGTAGCTGTTGTCGAGCTTGCCGTAGGTATAGGTGATCGGGGTGAGGGTAACGCCTGTAACGCCGACCGATATCATGACCTTGCGGCGGCTCTCGGTGTCGGTGATATCGTAGTCGAAATAAAGCGTTTCGTCGCCGCTTTCGGCATCGATTGTAATGCCGCCCTCATCAGAGATGAGTAGGGTGAGGGTGAAGTGATCCGCTGAGATCTTTACGACGCCCTCTTCGCTCTCGGCAAGGTCGAATGCCGAGACGGTGATCTTCTCGATCACACGGCTTCTCGTTGCGACGATACTGATTCTGAGAACGGTGTTTGCCGCTTCAGCCTCGCTCAGAAGGTCGTTGATACCGCTGTCCTCAAGCAGACTGTCAAGGGTGGGCACCTCGCCTGCTGCCTTGAGGAGAACGAGCATGACGTTAAGCGACGTCATGAAATCCTCGTCTGCCTTGGCAAGGGCGATGCATTCTCTGGCGAATGCGGCAAGATCCTTCGAGGAGATCTCGAGTGCGATGCGGAGATCGTCCTCTGTGAGCTCGGGTGTGATGACGGCGTGCTCGTCTATCAGGGGCAGAGCCTTCTTCATCAGCGCGGAAAAAGCGGAGGCGAAGCCGGGGAGCTCGGCCATGGCCTCGGTGAAGCCGCTCGAATCGCTCATATCACCCAGCATGTCCTCAATAAAGGAAGAGGCGTTTTCGTAGGTCGCACCGTAGGCACCGTCGAGGGCGGAGGAGGTGATGATCGAGCTTTCGGGTGTTTCGAAAAGCGAAAAGTCAAGGCTGTGGCTGCCGCTTGTCATTCGAAGCGTCTGAAGCGCCTTGTTTTCACCGTAATAGCTCTTCACGGCAAGGCTGTCAAAGGGGAGAAGCGTGTCGACGGAAAGCTCGCCCGCGGGGGTAAGGTTTGCTTCGATCGAGCCGCCTGTAAGCGCGTTTTTAAGAAGATCGGCAGAGTCGCTCTCGTGTGCCTTTACCGTTTTCTCGACGACGTCTGCCAGCACCTCGTAGGGCGTTTCGGGCTTGTCGGTCGTTTCATCCGGATTCTTGTCGCCGCAGGCAGTGAAAAGCATCGCGAGGCAGAGAAGCGAGAGAAGCAAGAAAGCCGAAAGCGTGAGCCTTATATTCTTTTTCATATGTGTATAACAGATCCTTTCTTTTTTTCGCACAGCGGCACCTTTGCCACTGTATTCACTTTATTGTAGCATGAAGATACATCCTTGTCAATATCCATCTGAAGACACAATGTCATCCTTTCTGAAGACACAATGTCCTCCTTCCGGCTTCACAGAGAGGGATCCCTTTGAATAATTTGATAGTGAAAAGGCTTTGGGCAAGGGGCGAGCGCTCTTTCTTGCCTGTGAAAAGTTTTTTCAAGCGACTAATTATTACCATGTTTAGAGTCCCTTGTCAGTTGGTAAAAATAATGACAGAAACAAAACGCACGATGCCGAAGGTCATCGGCAAAGAGAGAAAGGACAGGAACATGACGGTCAAACGAGGAGATATATTTTATGCCGATCTGAGTCCCGTGGTGGGCAGTGAGCAGGGAGGGCTTCGCCCCGTGCTCATCGTGCAGAACGACGTAGGCAACCGATACAGCCCGACGGTGATCGCCGCAGCTATCACGTCGCGCCTCGGTAAAAACAAATTGCCGACGCATATTGACGTGTCACGCAGTGATACGGTGGCAAACGACGTGTTCGGCCTTGCCAAGGACTCGGTCATTCTCTTGGAGCAGATCCGCACGCTGGATAAAAAGCGCCTCAAGGAAAAGATGGGACATCTTGACGAACGGCTGATGCGCCGTGTGGACGATGCGATCTCGATCTCGTTCGGGCTTTCGGGAAGCGGTGACACGCGAGAGGCTGTGACGGCGGATATCCACGCCGAGGGCGACAGCCCTGTGATCGCCTAGGAGGATTTCCGGAGTCTCTTTTTGGACAAAAACCATACATAGCGGTCGGTTTGTGCCGACGTCGGTTATGTATTTTGGGGAATTTGGCAAAAAGCATGATTTTTCTTGCAAAAGCTCTTGATTTCGTGAAGCTTTCGGGCTATAATAATTAAGATAGGAATAAAAATTATTATTTGGGAGATTCACGAATATGGCACTTGTTACAACCAAAGAAATGTTCAAGAAGGCGTATGAAGGCAACTATGCGATCGGCGCTTTCAACATCAACAACATGGAGATCATTCAGGCGATCACCGAAGCGGCAGAGGAGCTTCGCTCTCCCGTTATCCTGCAGGTTTCCGCAGGTGCGAGAAAGTATGCAAAGCACGAGTATCTTATGGGCCTTGCACAGGCAGCGGTCAGAGATACCGGTATTGATCTTGCACTTCACCTCGACCACGGTGCAGACTTCGAGATCTGCAAATCCTGCATCGACGGCGGCGTTACCTCGGTCATGATCGACGGCTCGCACCATTCGTTTGAAGATAACATTGCGCTGACCAAGAAGGTCGTTGAGTATGCTCACGATCACGGCGTCGTCGTTGAAGGCGAGCTGGGCGTTCTGGCAGGCGTTGAGGACGACGTCGTTGCCGAGCATTCCTCCTAT